>DXCY01000240.1 GCA_019115725.1 Candidatus Luteimonas excrementigallinarum | reverse complement strand
ATCTTGTGCCTTGGCGCAGGCCTGTGGTTTTCCATCCGAACCCGCTTCATGCAGTTCCGCCGGGTGCCGGAGATGGTGAGGCTGCTGCTCAGTGGGAACGTCTCCGACGCGGGCGTGTCCTCGTTCCAGGCGCTGGCGATGTCCCTGTCCGGGCGCGTGGGGATCGGCAACATCGCCGGTGTGGCTACCGCGATCGCCTTTGGTGGTCCCGGCGCGGTGTTCTGGATGTGGGTGGTGGCGTGCCTGGGCGCTTCCACCGCTTTCGTCGAGTCGACCCTGGCGCAGATATACAAGGAAACCGACGACCAGGGGCGCTATCGCGGCGGACCGGCGTACTACATCGAAAAGGCGATGGGCCAGAAGTGGTACGCATGGCTGTTTGCAGTCGTGACGATTGTCGCCGCCGGCTTCCTGATGCCGGGCGTGCAGGCCAACGGCATCTCTTCAGCGGTCTTCAATGCCTGGGAAGTGCCGACTACGGTGACGGCCACGGTGCTCGTGGTGGGGCTGGGCTTCATCATTTTCGGCGGGGTCACGCGTATTGCCCGCTTTGCCGAGCTGGTGGTGCCGTTCATGGCGCTGGCCTACATCCTGATGGCGCTGGTGATCATGTTCCTCAACATGGCGCAGATCCCGGCGATGTTCATGCTGGTCATCGAGAGCGCATTCGGGATGCATGCAGGGTTCGGGGCGATGCTTGGCCTGGCAGTGGAATGGGGGGTCAAGCGGGGAATCTATTCCAATGAGGCCGGACAGGGCACCGGCCCCCACCACGCTGCGGCGGCCGAAGTCTCGCACCCCGTCAAACAGGGTTATGTGCAGGCATTTTCCGTCTACGTGGATACCTTGCTGGTCTGTTCGGCTACCGCGTTCATGATCCTTTCCACCGGCATGTACAACGTGATCGGGCGCGGCGGCGAGATGTTGGCGGAGGCACTGCCCGGCGTGGAAGCCGGACCGGGCTTTGCCCAGTTCGCGGTGGAGGCGGTGATGCCGGGCTATGGTGCGGGGTTCGTGGCGATCGCCCTGTTCTTCTTCGCTTTCACCACGATCATCGCCTACTACTACATGGCCGAAACCAACATCGCCTACATCAACCGCCGCATCCATCGACCGTGGATGGTGTTCGCGCTGCGGATCGCGATCCTGGCAGCGGTCACCTTCGGTTGCGTACGCACGGCCAGCATGGCCTGGACGCTGGGCGATATCGGCGTTGGCCTGATGGCATGGTTGAACCTGATCGCCGTGCTGATCCTGCAGAAACCCGCGCTGGTGGCGCTGCGTGATTACGAGGCGCAGAAGAAGCAGGGGTTGGACCCGGTTTTTGATCCGCTCAAGCTTGGAATCCGCAATGCCGACTTCTGGGTGAGCCGGATGGGTGGAAAGTGAGCACGACGGGCGGCGGCGGTCCCTGGAAGCCGCGGGGTCGGCGCCCCGGCGGGAGCGCAGGAAACGAGCGCCCGGCGAAGCCTGCCTGGACACGTCCGCGCCAGCCGCCGGCGGCGCCGGAGGGTCTTCGCCCGGACCGCCGCGCGGAGCAACGTCTGCATGGTGTCAATGCGGTCAAGGCGGTGTTTGCGCGCCGGCCGGAAGCGATCCGCAAGCTGTACCTGACGGAGGCGCGTATCCCTGATCTGCAGCCGCTGCTCAAATGGTGCGTGGCCAATCGGGTCGGGTATCGGGTGGTCGAGCAGGATGCCGAGCTGGCCAGGCTTGCCGGCAGCGGCCATCACGAAGGCGTAGTGGCCGACGTGCTGCGTAGGCCGGAACCTGCCCTGGCTGATTGGCTGCCCCAGCTGGCGCCTGGTCCGCAGTGCCTGCTGTGGCTCGATGGTGTCGGTAATCCCCATAACCTGGGGGCGATCCTGCGCTCGTCCGCACACTTTGGCGTGGCCGCGGTCCTTCTGCCAGCCGATGCCGACCTGTCACTTTCAGGTGCCGCCGCGCGCGTTGCCGAAGGGGGAGCGGAAGCGGTGTCTCTGGTGCGCATGGGGCCCAGTGACTCGATTGATCTGCTGCGCAGTGCGGGTTTTGCGCTCGCGGCGACCGTAGTCGAGGGAGGGCAGGATCTGTTCGCCACCCAGCTGCCCGAACGCCTGGTTTACGTGGTTGGCGCTGAAGGCGAAGGCATGGATCGTGGACTGGCCGCGGAATGCGACCTGGCCCTGTCCATTCCCGGCAGCGGTGCGGTGGAAAGCCTCAACGTGGCGTCTGCCACGACGGTATTCCTTGCCGCGTGGGCGCGTGGGAGCAGGTAGAAGAGACTAAGCAGCCGGCCCGGGCCCGATCAGGGCCCAGACCAGTCCGGACAATCAGCGGCTCTTGAGCGAGTCGCGGATTTCGCGCAGCAGCAGCACGTCTTCCGACGGGGCTTCCGGCGCGGCCGGCTCGTCTTCCTCGACCTTCTTGCGGTTCATGCGGTTGATGCCACGGATCACCATGAAGATCGCGAAAGCGATGATCAGGAACTGCACCAGCGAGTTGAGGAACTCGCCGATCCCGATTACCACGGCGGGAATCTCTTCACCGGCCGCATCCACCGCGGCCTCGCGCAGGGTGATCACCCATTCGGCGAAGTCCACGCCGCCAATCAGCAGCCCGATGGGCGGCATGATGACCTTGTCCACGAAGGCGGTGACGATATTGCCGAACGCCGCGCCGATTACCACGCCGACCGCCAGGTCGACGACGCTGCCGCGCATGGCGAATTCCTTGAACTCCGAAGCGATCCCCATCTGTGGACTCCTGCCTTGAATATTGGATTGATCCGGCCGCCGCGTGGCTGCCGTGATCAGGTGAGCGCAGGGAGGATAACGCAGTCCAGCGACAACAGATCATCCAGCCGCGCGTGGCAGCGATCGCCGGGCGCAAGTGCAGCTACGCCCGCGGGCGTGCCCATCAACACCAGATCGCCGGCGCGCAGGCGGTAGAGCTTTGACAGCTCGTGCAGGATATCGGCCACGCTCCAGATCATCTGGTCCAGGCGGGCCGACTGGCGCAGGTTGCCGTTGACCTCCAGCGACAGCGTGGACTGGCGCAGGTCCAGTCCGGCGGCGGGAAGCAGTTCGCTCACCGGCGCGGAGTGGTCGAAACCCTTGGCGATATCCCACGGCAGGCCGGCGGCCTTGGCTTGCGCCTGCAGGTCGCGGCGGGTCAGGTCCAGGCCGATGCCGTAGCCAAGCACCAGGTCCAGCGCCCGGTCCGGCTCGAGGACGCCGGACGCGGCATCGCGGCCGATGGCAACGGTCAGCTCAACCTCGTGATGCAGCTCTGACGTGGCCGGCGGGTAGGGCACCTGGCCATCGAGCACCAGCGCATCGGCGGGCTTGCCGAAGAACACCGGGCGGCCCCGCGCCTCGGGCGAGGCTGGGGCCTGTGCCCCCATCTCGCGGGCGTGGTCGGCGAAATTCCGGCCCACGCAGTAGATGCGCCGCACGGGAAAGGTGCCGCCACCGCGCACCGGAATGCGCGGCGGATCGCACGCAGGCACCAGGTCTGTCATGGAAGGCTCAGCGCAGGGCCGGCTTGTCGACCACGTGGTAGTCGCCGTCGAGCACGGTGCCCTTGCTGTCGGAACGGGCGGCGGCGCCGCGCTTGCCGACAAGGCGTATCGCCATCCCCGCTGCCAGCATGGCCGCGCCGATCACCACGCCAAACACCAGCAGCACCGCCAGCAGAGCGATGCCGGCCAGCCCGAACAGCAGGCGGACCAGGGGGTGGCGGGGTTTGCGCGGCTCGAACACGGCGTGGAAGCCGGTGGTGCGATAGCGCATCAGCAGGTTTTGCAGGAAGCGTGGAGTCATCTGTAGCGTGGGCGTGACACAATGCGGCGCGCGGCCGGGACGTACAGTATCGGCCCCATGCCGCCCGGGTTTGTAATGTTCCTGTTAAATGACGGTGAAGAAGTGGCCCTGATTTCCTTCGAACAGATCCCCGATGGCGGCCTGGTGGAGGTCGAAGCGCAGCTGGACGGAGAGCCGGAATCGCTGATCCTCCACCGTCAGGGCGACCTGGTGCGCGCGTGGCTGAACATCTGCCCGCATGCCGGGCGCCGGCTGGATTATGCGCCCGGCCAGTTCCTCAAG
>DXCY01000239.1 GCA_019115725.1 Candidatus Luteimonas excrementigallinarum | reverse complement strand
TCGGTGGTTGCCGGGGCCAATGTGATCGAGTTGGGCATGCCGTTTTCCGACCCGATGGCGGATGGCCCGGTGATCCAGCGCAGCTCGGAGCGCGCCCTGGCGCGTGGAGCCACGCCGGACTACGTGTTCGATGCGGTTCGCTCCTTCCGCCAGCGCGATCCGGACACGCCCGTGGTGTTGATGGGCTATCTCAATCCGGTGGAGATCCGCGGGCCTGCGCGCTACGCCCGGCAGGCCGCCGAAGCCGGCGTGGACGGCGTGCTGCTGGTGGACCTGCCGCCGGAGGAAGCGGATGAGTACCGCGAGGCGTTCGGCCAGGCCGGCGTCGCCCTGATCCTGCTGCTTTCGCCCACCACCGGACCGGAACGGCTGGACAAGTTGTGCGCGCTGGCCAGTGGCTACCTGTACTACGTCAGCTTTGCCGGGGTGACCGGCGATTCCGGGCGCCTGGACGCGGCGGCGGCGGGCGAGCGGCTGCGGCTGATCCGGGAACGGGCCGGGGTGCCGGTGGTGGTGGGTTTCGGCATTCGCGATGCAGCCAGCGCCCGGGCCATGGGCGCCGATGCCGACGGGGTGGTGGTCGGCAGCGCACTGGTGACGGCGATGGAGCAGGCCGCGTCGCCGGAGGCGGCCGCTGCTGCGGCAGGCGCGTTCCTGACGCCTCTGCGGGCTGCTCTGGACGCCTGAACCACCCGTCAATCAACAGCTTGCGGGCGAAACCTGATCCCGGGCCACGGATGCTGGCCCGGCGGGCCGCCTGCTAGACTTGCGCATCCGCGCTGCCGGATGCTTCCGGCGCGACGCCGTCGACCATCACAACGGACGAAAACGAATTGAGCTGGCTGAAAAAACTGATGCCCGGTGCCATCCGCACCGAAACCGGCGCCCCACGCAAGCGCAACGTGCCCGAGGGGCTGTGGGACAAGTGCGACCGCTGCGGCGCGGTGCTGTACCGCCCCGAGCTGGAACAGAACCTCGAGGTCTGCCCGAAGTGCAATGCCCACCGCGCGATCCGCGCGCGGGCGCGGCTGCGTGGCTTCCTCGACCCGGGCACCGGCACCGAGATCGGCGCCCAACTCGGGCCCACCGACGTGCTGCGCTTCCGTGACCAGAAGCGCTATTCCGACCGCATCAAGGCAGCACAGAAGGCCACCGGCGAACGTGATGCGCTGATCGTGCTGGAAGGCGCGCTGCGGCAGCGGCCCATCGTGGCCGCCGCGTTCGATTTCGCCTTCATGGGCGGATCGATGGGGTCGGTGGTGGGCGAGCGCTTCGCCCTCGGCGTCGAGCGCGCCCTGGAGCTGGAGTGCCCGTTCGTGTGCTTTGCCGCCAGCGGCGGCGCGCGCATGCAGGAAAGCCTGTTCTCGCTGATGCAGATGGCCAAGACCTCGGCTGCGCTCGGACGCCTGCGCGCCGCCGGGCTGCCCTACATCTCGGTCATGACCCATCCGACCACCGGCGGCGTCTCGGCTTCGTTCGCGATGTTGGGCGATATCAACATCGCCGAGCCGGAGGCGCTGATCGGCTTTGCCGGTCCCCGGGTGATCGAGCAGACCGTGCGCGAGACCCTGCCGGAAGGCTTCCAGCGCAGTGAATTCCTGCTCGAACACGGCGCGATCGACCAGATCTGCGACCGACGCGAGCTGCGCGACCGCATTTCCCGCCTGCTGGCGCTGATGATGAAGCAATCGCAGCCCGCGCCGGACCCGAAGGAAGCGGCATGAGCCGGAAGTATTTTGGTACCGACGGCATCCGCGGCCGGGTCGGGCAGTCGCCGATTTCAGCGGATTTCGTGCTGCGCCTGGGCAATGCCTACGGCCATGCGCTGTGGAAGGGCAGGGAAGGCACCCGCAAGCCGCTGGTGGTGATCGGCAAGGACACCCGCATTTCCAACTACATGTTCGAAGCGGCGCTTGAAGCCGGGCTGGTGGCGGCCGGGGTGAACGTGCAGCTGATGGGCCCCATGCCGACTCCGGCAGTGGCCCACCTCACGCGCTCGCTGCGTGCCGATGGCGGCATCGTCATTTCGGCATCGCACAATCCGCACCACGACAACGGCATCAAGTTCTTCTCCCATGAGGGTGAGAAGCTGGATGACGCCACCGAGCTGGCTATTGAAGCCGCGCTTGAACAGCCATTCAGCACGGTCGAGTCCGAGCGGCTGGGCAAGACCGTGCGCACCCGCGATGCGGTGGGCCGGTACCTGGAGGCCTGCAAGAACTCGCTGCCGCGCGGCTTCGATCTCAACGGCATGCACGTGGCCATGGACTGCGCCAACGGCGCCACCTACAAGGTGGGCCCGCTGGTGCTGCGTGAACTGGGTGCGCGGGTGAACGCCATTGGTGCCGATCCGGACGGGCTGAACATCAACGAGGGCGTGGGCAGCACCCACCCCGGCGCGTTGGTGAAGCACGTTGCGGCGATCGGCGCGGACCTGGGCATCGCGTTCGACGGCGACGGCGACCGGGTGATGTTCATCGCCCCGGACGGGCGCATCGTCGACGGGGACGACCTGCTCTACATCCTCGCCTGCGACTGGCAGAACAGCGGCCGGCTCAAGGGGCCGGTGGTGGGTACGCTGATGACCAACTACGGTTTCGAGCGTGCCCTGGGTGAGCGTAGCATCGGCTTCATCCGTGCCAAGGTCGGCGATCGCCATGTGCACCAGGCGCTGCTCGAGCACGATGGCGTGCTGGGTGGCGAAGCCTCCGGCCACCTGCTGTGTCTGGACCGGGCCAGCACCGGCGACGGCATCGTGGCTGCGCTGCAGGTGCTGGAGGTGCTCAAGCGCCGTGGCATCAGCCTGCAGCAGGCGCTGGAAGGCCTGGACAAAGTGCCGCAGAAAACGGTGAACGTGCGCTATGAAGGCGGCACGCTGCCGGTGGATGCGCCCGAAGTGCAGCAGGCCCTGGCCAGCGCCCAGCAGGCGGTGCAGGGCAGGGGGCGCGCGTTCCTGCGGCCTTCCGGCACCGAGCCGGTGGTGCGGGTGACGGTGGAAGCCGACGATGACGCGCTCATGCAGCAGACCCTGGATTCCCTGGCCGCCGTCGTGCGTGCGGCCGCAGCCTGAACGATTGACGGAGATCGACATGTCTTCACGTATTCCCACGCTGGACATCCGGCGTTTCGACAGCGACCGCGAGGCCTTCGTGGCCGAGCTGGGCGCGGCCTACCGCGAGTGGGGTTTTGCCGGCATCAGTGGCCATGGCATCCCGCAGGCGGAGATCGACGCGGCCTATGCGGCGTTCAAGGCGTTCTTCGCGCTGCCGGAAGAAACCAAGATGAAGTACCACGTGCCCGGCGGTGGCGGGGCGCGCGGCTACACCCCGTTCGGTGTGGAAACGGCCAAGGGCTCCAAGCATTTCGACCTCAAGGAGTTCTGGCACATCGGCCGGGAGATCCCGGATGACTCGAAGTACCGCGACGTCATGCCGCCGAACCAGTGGCCGGAAGAGGTGCCTGAGTTCCGCGAACACGGTTACGGCATCTACCAGGCGCTGGACGCGCTGGGCGCGCGGGTGCTGAGCGCCCTGGCGTTGCACATCGGCCTGCCGGAAGACTTCTTCGCCGACAAGACCAACTTCGGCAACTCGATCCTGCGCCCGATCCACTACCCGCCGATCACCGCCGACGACATTCCCAACGTGCGCGCCGGCGCGCATGGCGACATCAACTTCATCACCCTGCTGGTTGGCGCCAGCGCGGCGGGGCTGGAAGTGCTGTCGAAGCAGGGCGAATGGGTGCCGTTCACCTCCGAGGGCGAGACCATCGTGGTCAACATCGGCGATATGCTCGAGCGCCTGACCAACCACGTGTATCCGTCGACGATCCACCGCGTGGTGAACCCGCCGGGCGAAGAAGCGCGCAAGCCGCGCTATTCGGTGCCGTTCTTCCTGCATCCGAACCCGGATTTCCTGATCGACGTGCTGCCCTCGTGCATCAGCGCCGACAACCCGAGCCGCTATCCGGAGCCGATCACCGCCCAGGGCTTCCTGGACGAGCGGCTGAAGGAAATCAAGCTCAAGTAAGGCCTCAGTGCCGGCGCCGGTGCCTTCCGGCGCCGGCGGATAGAATTGATACCCCTCATGATTTCATCTGGAGACGATATGCGCCCACGGATCGTGGCAGGAAACTGGAAGCTCAACGGTGATCGCGCGTTTGCCAACGCGCTGCTGCAGGGCATGACTGCCGTGGGTGTGGCCGAGGGCGTGCAGGCCATCGTGCTGCCGCCGTATCCCTATCTGCCGGAGCTGGCCGCCAAGTGGAAGGGGCGGGGGTTCGATTTCGGCGCCCAGGACGTCAGCGAGCATCCCAACGGCGCCTACACCGGCGAAGTCTCGCCCGCCATGCTGGCCGATATCGGCGCCACCCATACCCTGGTGGGGCATTCCGAGCGTCGCCAGTACCACGCCGAGGACAGCGCCCTGGTAGCGCGCAAGTTCATGGCGGCCAAGGCTGCAGGCCTGGTGCCGGTGCTGTGCGTGGGCGAAACCCTGGAAGACCGCGAGGCCGGCAGGACCGAGGCTGTGATTGCCAGCCAGCTGGCGCCGGTATTCGAGGTGGGCGGTGCCCAGGCGCTGGACGGGGCGATTGTTGCCTACGAGCCGGTGTGGGCGATCGGTACCGGCCGTACCGCCACGCCGGAGCAGGCGCAGGAAGTACACGCATTCATCCGTAGCGAGGCGGGCAAACAGGATGCTACAATCGCCGGCTCGCTGCCGATCCTTTATGGTGGCAGCTGCAAACCCGATAACGCCCCCGCGCTGTTCTCGCAGCCGGACGTGGACGGCGGGCTGATCGGCGGCGCCTCCCTGGCGGCCGCGGATTTCCTCGCCATCATCGCCGCTGCGGCGCGCTGACCAACGGACCCGATCCGATGCTGCTGTACGTACTCAACATCCTGTTCGTCCTCGTCGCCATTGCCATGGTGGCGCTGATCCTCATGCAGCGCGGCTCCGGCGCCGCGGCCGGTTCCGGCTTCGGTGGCGGCGCTTCGGCCACCGTCTTCGGTGCGCGCGGTTCGGCCAGCTTCCTGACCAAGGCCACCAAGTGGCTGGCGATCGCTTTCTTCGCCATCACCCTGGCCATGGCCTGGTTTGCAACCCGCAGCGCCAGCCAGGGCCAGCTGCAGCAGGACATGGGGATCATGGGCTCGGTCCCGACGGTGCCGCAGACGCCGGTCGCCGATCCCGCGGTGCCCGCGGCACCGGTCGGCGAGGCATCCGTGCCGGCCGTCCCGGAAGCGCCTGCGGAAGTGCCTGAACAGGAGACCGGAAGCAACTGACAGGGGTACAATCCCCGGGTTGCGCAGGGTCGCAAAGCAGTTTCAATGCCCAGGTGGCGGAATTGGTAGACGCACTACCTTGAGGTGGTAGCGACGAGAGTCGTAGGGGTTCGAGTCCCCTCTTGGGCACCAATACCCGGCATGGCAAAACGCCACGCCGACTTCCACATGCCCCGCCCAGTGCGGGGTATTTTGTAGCTTCGGAGCGGGTCTCCAATCCTTTACCCGACAGTTCAGGATTAGCTATAATTGAACAAGTGGACCTGGCGTTTAGGGTCCCGTTTTTTTTGACCTTCCGTCACCACGAGGCTGGTCACCCCGGCGCGAAAGCGCCCAGCAACGGCCGCACCAGCGGCCGCTAGCCGAGAGAACAACGCGTGCTGGCCGAATACCTGCCCACTTTGCTGTTCCTGATCGTCGCCACAGGCATTGGCGTCGCCCTGCTGATCATCGGTCGGCTGCTCGGGCCAAGAAGCCCCAACGCAGAGAAGCTGTCACCGTACGAATCGGGTTTCGAAGCTTTCGAAGATGCGCGCATGCAGTTCGATGTGCGTTATTACCTGATCGCGATCCAGTTCATCGTCTTCGACCTTGAGATCATCTTCATCCTCCCCTGGGCCACGGTCTTCCGCGACCTCGGCATGGTGGGGCTGGTGGAGATGGGCATCTTCGTGGGCCTGCTGCTGCTGGGCTTCATTTATGTGTGGAAGAAGGGAGCCCTGGAATGGGAGTGACGCAGACAATCCGCAAGGTTGCTGATTCAGCCAGCAACCCGGTGCCGGAAGCGCGGCTTGACGACATCCTGCGCCCGGAAGGTGATAACCCGCTGCTTGAGCGCGGCTTTGTCACCACCAACTCCGACACCCTGTTGAACTGGGCGCGTACCGGCTCGATGTGGCCGGTCACGTTCGGCCTGGCCTGCTGTGCGGTCGAGATGATGCACGCCGGTGCCGCGCGCATGGACATGGACCGCTACGGCGTGATCTTCCGTCCGTCGCCGCGCCAGTCCGACGTGATGATCGTGGCCGGTACCCTGGTCAACAAGATGGCGCCGGCGCTGCGCAAGGTCTACGACCAGATGCCCGACCCCAAGTGGGTGATCTCGATGGGC
>DXCY01000238.1 GCA_019115725.1 Candidatus Luteimonas excrementigallinarum | reverse complement strand
ATGAAGATCGGCACCACCGCCAGGGCGACACCGTGGACCAGGCTGTCCTGGATCTGATGCCAGGGCATGCGGTTGCGCAGCCCCACCATTGCCGCCACGCCGCTGGCCAGCATCAGTCCGATCTGGTTGGCGCCAAATGCGGCATCGTCGGCGTACAGGTACACGGCGCAGATCAGCGCGGCGACCAGAAACAGCAGGGGCGTGAGTGCCTGCAGCAGGCTGGGATCGCGCGGCTGCCCGCGGGAGGTTTCCGTCATTGATTCACTTCCGTTGGACTCATGCGTGCGCAGCCACTGGCTGGGCCGCAACGCGCAGGATCACGTCGCCACGGCCGCCGTACCTTGCCAAAGCAGGGCGGTGTTCACAAGCGCCGGAAGGCACGGCGGGAGGTGCGGCCCGGGATGACGGATAATGACCGGCTTCCCCGCTTTCCAATGACGCATTGCAGCATGACCGACCTGGAACCTGCCCGCGCAGACTTCGTTGCCGCGCTCGCCGCCTACCGCCAACAGTGGCCGGATGAAGCCACCTGCGTGGACCTGTTCACCACGCTGGCCCGGGAGCCGGGCGATCCCTATGTGCGCGAACGGCTGGAAGGGCACTTCACCGCCTCGTCCTGGCTGGTCAGTGCCGATGGCGCGAGCACGCTGCTGACCCATCACCGCAAGCTGGGCATCTGGGTGCAGCCCGGTGGCCACGCCGATGGCGACCGGAACCTGGCCCGGGTGGCATTGCGTGAGGCGGAGGAAGAGTCCGGGCTGACCGGACTGGCCCTGGGCGAGGGGATCTGGTCGGGGATCTTTGACCTCGACCGGCACTGGATCCCGGAGCACAAAGGCGTGCCGGCGCACTGGCATTACGACGTGCGCTACGTGGTGCAGGCGGGCGCAAACGAGGCGTTCGTGGTCAGCGAGGAATCACATGCGCTGGCCTGGCGGGATATCACGGCGGTTGCCGCCGATCCGGCCATGGACGCATCGCTGCGCCGCATGGCGCGCAAGTGGCTTGCGCGACTGTAGGTCGGCCCTGCGCGGCCGACGCGCGATCCGCGACCTCAGGTAGTGGCGGTATTGGTCTCGTCGCGCTTTTCGCGCGGCGGCAGGGCGTCGTCGCCGTGCACCAGGAACCAGATGTTCTCGGCGATGTTGGTCACGTGGTCGCCGATCCGCTCGATGTTCTTGGCCATGAACAGCAGATGGGTGCACGGGGTGATCGCCCGGGCGTCTTCCATCATGTAGGTCAGCAGCTCGCGGAACAGGCCGGTGTACATCTCGTCCAGCTCGGCATCGTTCTCGCGGATCTGCTGGGCCGCCTCGGCATCGCTGGCCTGGTAGGCCACCAGCACTTCGCGCAGCTGGCGGGCGGCGATGCGCGACAGGCCCTTGAGCCCGCGGGTGATCGGCAGGGCCGGTGACTGGTTCAGGGCCAGCGAGCGCTTGGCCACGTTGGCCGCGTAATCACCGATGCGTTCGATGTCGGAAGACACCTTCAGCGCGGCCAGGATCTCGCGCAGGTCGCGGGCCATGGGGCCGCGCAGCGCGAGCTTCATCACGTCCTCGCTGATTTCCTTTTCCAGCGCGTCGATGGCGTCGTCGTTGTCGATCACCCGGCGGGCGGCCGAATCGTCGCGGCGTTCCACCACGTCCAGGGCAGCTTCAAGCTGCGCCGCGGCCATGTTGCCCATGCGCAGGATCTCGCCGGTCAGGCGGTCGCGCTCCTCGTCGTAGCTGTGGACGATGTGCTCGTGGGGTTGGGTGGGCATGTCAGCCGAATCTCCCGGTGATGTAGTCCTCGGTCTGCTGCTTCGAGGGGTTGGAGAAGATGGTGTGGGTCTCATCGTGCTCGATCAGGTCGCCCAGGTACATGAAGGCGGTGTAATCGGAGACGCGCGCCGCCTGCTGCATGTTGTGGGTCACGATGACGATGGTGTACTCGTGCTTGAGCTCTTCGATCAGCTGCTCGATGCGGCTGGTGGAGATCGGGTCCAGGGCCGAGGTGGGCTCGTCCAGCAGCAGCACGTCCGGGCGCAGGGCCACGGCGCGGGCAATGTACAGGCGCTGCTGCTGGCCGCCGGAAAGGCCCAGCGCGCTCTGGCCGAGCTTGTCCTTCACCTCGTCCCACAGCGCGGCCTGGCCCAGGGCCTGCTCCACGCGCTCGTCCATCTGCCGGCGCGAGAGCTTCTCGTGATGGCGGATGGCGTAGGCGATGTTCTCGTAGATCGTCATCGGGAACGGCACCGGCTTCTGGAACACCATGCCGACCTTGCTGCGCAAGCGGTTGAGCGGGTACTTGGCGCCGAGGATGTTCTCGCCATCCAGCAGCACCTCGCCGCTCGCTTCCTGCTTGGGATAGAGCGAATAGATGCGGTTGTAGACGCGCAGCAGGGTGGACTTGCCGCAACCCGAGGGGCCGATCAGCGCGGTCACCCGCTTTTCGGGGATGTCGAGGTTGATCCCCTTCAGCGCGTGAAAACGGTCGTAGTGGAAATCCAGGCCACGGGTGGAGATCTTCACCGGCGCCTGCGGCTGGACTTCACGCTGGCCGGTGGCCAGGGCGATCCGCTGCGTGGTGCCTGTGGTCGGGGTATCGGTCATGGCCGCTTCCGTTGCAAGGTCAGTCATGGGAGATCCTTTTGCGCAGCAGCAGGGCGCGCGCGCCAATGCTCACCAGGAGGACGAAGGTGGTCAGCACCAGCGCGCCTGCCCAGGCCAGCTGCTGCCAGGATTCATAGGGGCTGCCTGCGTACTGATACATCACCACCGGCACGCTGGCCATCGGACGCATGATGTCCGAGTTCCAGTACTGGTTGCCGAACGCGGTGAACAGCAGCGGGGCGGTTTCGCCGGAGATGCGCGCCAGCGCCAGCAGGATGCCGGTGATGATGCCCGCCGAAGCACTGCGGTAGAGCACCTGCACGATCACCTTCCACTGCGGCACGCCCAGTGACAGGGCGGCCTCGCGCATCTGCACCGGCACCAGGCGCAGCATCTCGTCGGTGGTGCGCACCACCACCGGCAGCACGATGAAGGCCAGCGAGATCGCACCGGCCAGGGCCGAGAATCGGCCGCCGGTCTGCATCACGATCAGGGTGTAGACGAACAGGCCCAGCACGATCGACGGTGCCGACAGCAGGATGTCGTTGACGAACCGCACCACCGTTCCGGTCTTGCGCGCGGCGCCGTACTCGGACAGCCAGGTGCCTGCGGCCACGCCCAGCGGGGTGCCGATGGCGATCGCCAGCGCGCACATCACCGCGCTGCCGAAGAAGGCGTTGAGCAGACCACCACCTTCCTGCATGGGCGGCGGCGTCATCTGGGTGAACAGCTCCAGGTTGATGCCGCCCGCGGCCTTGCTTACCAGCGTCCACAGGATCCAGCCGAGGAAGAACAGGCCGAACGCGGCGGCCAGGCAGGAGATGACGATGGCGGCAGCATTGCCGAAGCGCCGCCGGCGGTACAGACGATCGGCAACCGCGGCCCCGGAACCGGGGCCCATGACGGACTGGCTCGACATCAGTTGCCTTCCTTGCGCGACAGGCGCATCAGCATCAGGCGGGCAATGGCCAGCACCACGAAGGTCACCAGGAACAGCACGAAGCCGAGCAGCAGCAGGGCCGAGCGGTAGGTTTCCGTGGCCTCGCCGAAGTCATTGGCGATCAGCGCGGCGATGGTGGTGCCGGGCTCCAGCAGCGAGGGCGACAGGCGCACGCTGTTGCCGACCACGAATGCCACCGCCATGGTCTCGCCCAGGGCGCGGCCAAGGCCGAGGAACACGCCGCCGATCACGGCCGAGCGGGTGTAGGGCAGCACGATGTCCCAGCTCACTTCCCACTTGGTGGAGCCGAGCGCATAGGCCGATTCCTTGAGCCGGGTGGGCACGGTGAGGAACACCTCGCGCATCACCGAGGTGATGAACGGGATCACCATGATCGCCAGCACGAAGCCGGCGGTCAGCGTGCCGATGCCCAGCGGCGGGCCGCGGAACAGCATGCCCAGGCCCGGGATGGCGCCCAGGTACTGGTTGAGCCAGGGAGTGACGTATTCGGTCATCACCGGCACCAGCACAAACAGGCCCCACATGCCGTAGATGATCGAGGGGATCGCAGCCAGCAGCTCGATCGCGCTGCTGACCGGTCCGCGGATCCAGCGCGGCGCCACCTCGGTGAGGAAGAAGGCGATGCCGAAGCTGATCGGCACCGCGATGATCATGGCGATCACCGCGGTGACGATGGTGCCGTAGATTGGCGCCAGCGCGCCGTAACGGTTTTCGACCGGGTTCCAGTCGGCGGTGAAGAAGAACCGCCAGCCCTGGGACAGCAGCGCTTCACGGCCGCCCCAGAGCATCGACAGGGCGGCTGCGGCCAGGGCCAGCATCACCAGCACCACGGTTCCGCCCAGCAGCAGGCGGAACAGGCGGTCGTTGCGCGTGTCGCGCAGCTCGTGGCGGCCCTTGGGGCCCGCTGGAATGACAGTGGTGTTCATCTGCTGCCGACCGGTCCGGGATTACTCGGCGGTGTAGCCGAATTCACTGGCCCAGTAGGCCTCCACCTGGGTCACCAGGTCCGCCGGCAGCGGCACGTAGTGCAGCGCGCTGGCCTGGGTGGTGCCGTCCTTGAGCGCCCAGTTGAAGAAGCCGAGGGCGGCCTGCGAACGCGCGGCGTCGGCCGGCTGCTTGTGCATCAGGATGAAGTTGGTGGCAGTGATCGGCCAGGCGTTCTCACCCGGGGCGTTGGTGATCACCAGGTTGAAGTCCGAAGCGCCCGCCCAGTCGGCGGTGGCGGCCGCGGCGGAGAAGGTCTCCTCGCTCGGGCCCACCCAGTTGCCGGCCGCGTTCTGCAGCGAGGCGTAGGGCATGTCGTTCTGCAGCGCGTAGGCCAGTTCGACGTAGCCGATCGAGCCACGGATCTGCTTCACGTAGGAGGCCACGCCCTCGTTGCCCTTGCCGCCAACGCCCGCGGGCCACTGCAGCTGGGTGCCTTCGCCAATGCGGTCCTTCCACTGGCTGCTGACCTTGGACAGGTAGTTGCTGAAGTTGAAAGTGGTGCCCGATCCGTCGGAGCGGTGCACGATGTTGATCTCGACCTCGGGGAGGTTGATATCGGGGTTCAGGCCGGCGATGGCCGGGTCGTTCCAGTTGCTGACTTCGCCAAGGAAAATGTCGGCCAGCAGCTCGCCGGTCAGGCGCAGGTCGCCGGGCTCGATGCCTTCCAGGTTGAACACCGGCACCACGCCGCCGATGGTGGACGGGAACTGGCCGAGGCCGGCTTCGGCGAGGTCTTCGCTCGACAGCGGGGCGTCGGAGGAGCCGAAGTCCACGGTGGCCGCCTTGATCTGGGCGATGCCGCCACCCGAGCCGATCGACTGGTAGTTGACCCGGTGGCCGGTGGCCGCGTTGTAATCGGACGACCAGCGCGACATCAGCGGGTACACGAACGACGCGCCCGCACCGGAGATCTCGGTGGAGCCGGAGGCAGAGCCTGCCTGGCCGTCATCGCTGGACGGCTGGCATGCGGACAGTCCGAACACCAGGGGCAGGGACAGGGAGAGGATGGCAAGACGGGCCGGCTGCAGTTTCATGCGTGCTCCATGAGGGAGTGCCGGCGTTGCCGGCGGATGACGCCATGAAATGATGTTTTTGTTACAGCTTGATGACATCTCGGCGTAATACTGTCATCGAACGCGTAAAACGGCGCTGTGGCGGGCTGGTTGATGAACGCGCCTGCGCGCCTTCATTTGCCTGCGATCAACCGATCCAGAGCCGCAGCACCCAGGCCAGGGTCCCCACGGTGGCGAGCCCGGCGGCCCAGAGAATGACCAGCCAGGCCAGCCGCTTCCACAGCGGACCGGGTCCGGCGGCGCTCAATGGTAGCCCTCATCGCCGACCTTGCCGCGGAACACCCAGTACGACCAGGTGGTGTAGGCAAGGATCACCGGCACCAGGATCAGTGCGCCGATCAGCATGAATCCAAGGCTGGAATCGGGCGAGGCGGCATCGTAAACGGTCAGCGCCTGCGGCACCACATAGGGAAACATGCTGATGCACAGCCCCAGGAAGGTCAGGGCGAACAGGGACAGCCCCAGCAGGAACGGTGCCAGCTCCCGTCCGCGCCGCAGTGCCCGCCAGAAGGCGTAGGAGATGATGGCGGTGAGCAGCGGCACCTGCGCGGTCCATAGCACGGTGGGGTAGGCGGTCCAGCGCTGGTGGTAGTCGAAATCCAGTCCGATGGTGGCCAGGCTGACGGCCAGGATCCCCAGCAGCATGGCGCCCAGCAGCCAGGGCGCCAACTTCTTTGCCCGCGCCTGCACCGTGCCGCTGGTCTTGAGGATCAGCCAGCCCGCGCCGAGCAGGGCATAGCCCGCCACCACGCTGAGCCCGGTGAGCAGGCTGAACGGGGTAAGCCAGTCCCACCAGCCGCCGGCATATTCGCGCCCTTCCACGGTGATGCCCTGCAGCAGGGCGCCGAGGATGATGCCCTGGGCCAGTGCCGCGACCGTGGAGCCCCCGTGGAAGGCGGCGTCCCACCAGGCCCGGTGCGACGGGTCGCGCCAGCGGGCCTCGAAGGCCACCCCGCGGAACACCAGCGCCAGCAGCATGGCGATGATGGGTGGATAGACCGCGGTCATGATCACCGCGAAAGCCAGGGGAAAGGCCGCCATCAGCCCGCCACCACCCAATACCAGCCAGGTTTCGTTGCCGTCCCAGACCGGGGCCACGGTGTTCATGGCCTGGTCGCGCTCTTCGCCGGGCTGCAGGGCGCGGAACAGGATGCCGATGCCCAGGTCAAACCCGTCCATCACCACGTAGGCGAACACCGCGAACAGGATGATCGCCGCCCAGGCCATGGTGAGATCGAAGTCCATCGCTCAATCCTTCCCTTTGTCGGCCATCTGCATGGCGGGGCCAGGGGTGATACCCGCGGTGCGGATCGGCGCCTCGTCCTCGTCCATCGGCCGTTCGGACGGCTGCACGCCCTTGGCCATCAGCCGCAGGATGTACAGCGTGCCAAGGCCGAAGACGATGAAGTACACGATGATGAAGGCGATCAATGAAGTGCCCACCGCCGAGGCGTCCAGGGCCGAGGCGCTCTCCCGGGTGGTCATCAATCCGTACACCGTCCAGGGCTGGCGGCCGACCTCGGTGGTCACCCAGCCCGCGATCACCGCCACGAAGCCCGACGGCGCCATCAACACCGCCGAGCGGTGCAGGGCGGGCCATTCGAACAGCTGCCGGCGACGGCGCGCGTACAGGCTCCAGGCGCCGAGCGCGATCATCGCCATGCCCAGGCCCACCATGATCCGGAACGACCAGAACACCACGCCCACCGGCGGCCGCTCGTCCTCCGGAATGGTTTCCAGCCCGTCGAGCGGGGCGTTGAGGCTGTGCTTGAGGATCAGCGACGACAGCTTGGGCACTTCCACCGCGTAGTCGACCCGGCCGGCCTCGGAGTCCGGGATCCCGAACAGGATCAGCGGCGCGCCGTCGGGATAGCTTTCGTAGTGGCCTTCCATGGCCATGATCTTGGCTGGCTGGTGTTCCAGGGTGTTCAGGCCGTGCAGGTCGCCG
>DXCY01000237.1 GCA_019115725.1 Candidatus Luteimonas excrementigallinarum | reverse complement strand
CAAGCGTGACGAGCTCTACACCCGCGACCGTGACTTCTGGATGAACACCCCGGGTGCGTCGGTGTACTCGAACAACTTCTGGCGTCCGGGCGTCGACGACGACGGCAACTACTTCTTCGACGGCCGCGCTGTCGCGCGCGACCAGATCCATCCGACCTACGGCGCAGCCGTACCGGGTGACTGCATCGACGGCACCAACCTGTTCTACACCAGCGGCAGCGGTTACGACACCACCTGTCAGTACAACCACTCGATGGTGTCGGCCAACGCCACCAGCGTTGAGAACAAGTCGGCCTTCATCCGCGGCGATTACCAGATCAACGACGACTGGAGCACCTACTTCAACGCCACGATCTCCGGTTCGGAATCGTTCGGCCGCTACGCTCCGGTGCCTTCGAGCCCGTGGCCGGGCGGTGCGATCATCCTTGAGGATGGCAGCCCGAACCACCCCGGAACCATCGGCGGCAACAACCCGTACGCAGCCGAATACGCGCACCTGAACGGTGCCCCGGTATACCTGACCCACCGTTTCGCCGCCTCTGGCGCCCGCGACGGCCTGGTCGAGAACACCGTGTACGACTACATGCTGGGCTTTGAAGGCCGCGCAGGCATCTTCGACCTGGAGTTCGGCGTGCGCCGCTCCGAGTCGCGCGCGACCGACATGGGCCAGAACTACGTGGTGGGCGGCCTGGCACAGAACGCCATCGACGACGGTTCGTACAACATCTACGACCCGATGAACGCCGATCCGTCCGTGGTCAAGGGCTTCACCGCCACGATCCTGCGTGACCTCAAGACCACCAGCAAGGAGTTCTTCGGTAGCGCTGCGTTTGACATGTTCGAGCTGCCGGGCGGCACCTCCGCCGCCGTGGTTGGCGCCGAGTACCGAGAAGACTACTACCAGGACAACTACGATCCGCTGTCCGAAGCTGGCCAGATCGTGGGTTCGGCCGGCAACTCGGCCGCTGGCAGCCGCGACCTGTGGGCCGCCTACGTCGAAATGCTGTTCCCGATCGTTGACGGTTTCGAAGTCAACGTCGCGGGCCGCTACGACAGCTACAGCGACTACGGCAACGACTTCTCGCCGAAGGTCTCGCTGCGCTGGCACCCGATGGAAAGCCTGACCTTCCGTGCATCGTGGGGTGAAGGCTTCCGTGCGCCGGCTCTGGACATCCTGTCGGCCCAGCCGTCGTTCAGTGCATCGTTCATCACCCACCCGGCCACCTGTCTGTCGCAGGGCCTGGCTGCTACCTGTGAGACCAAGATCAACGAGTGGCGTATCGCCAACCCGAACCTGGAGTCCGAGCAGTCCGAGCAGTTCGGTCTGGGCGTGGTGTGGGATGCCACTGATTGGCTGAACATGTCGCTGGATTACTACGACATCGAGATCACCAACCAGATCGCCTTCATCGGCGCTGGCACCATGGTGGCCTGTCTTGAAGGCACCGGCACCCTGTGCCCGAGCGACCTGTCCGAGCTGCCTGCCAACGCCGGCCTGCCGAACGGCCCGCTGGGTCTGGGCGTGATCTTCGGGCCGGACGGTTCGGTGTACGCGGCGCAGGCCGGTTACACCAACATCGGCATGATCGAGACGTCGGGTTACGACTTCAACCTGCGCACCAACTTCGACCTCAATGACTGGGGCACGATGCGCAACCACCTGACCGCCAGCTACGTTGCCAAGTACTCCAGCAACGGCGCACAGAGCGTCTCCGGTCGTCCGGGCTACCCGCGCATCCGCGCCGGCCTGAACAACCAGTGGAGCTTTGGCGATTTCTCGGCCACCTGGAATATCAACTACATCCACGGCACCCAGTCGACCGCGTTCCGTCAGCACCGCGCTGGCAACAACGACTTCGGCCTGCCGCACAGCCTGCCGTCCTGGACCACCCACGACGTGCAGGTGACCTACAAGGCACCGTGGAACGCCGACATCACCCTGGGCGTCAAGAACCTGGGTGACAAGGAAGCTGTGATTGATCCGTGGTACGAGGACTTCGACGATTACGTGTACCACACGTGGGGTCGCATCCCGTACTTCCGCTACACCCAGCGCTTCTGATCCACGCTGGTATCTGCAATACGGAGGGAGGTCTCGCAAGAGACCTCCCTTTTTTTATGCCTGCCCTGAGGGTGCCTCGCATCTCAAACCGCCCAATGGCCTGCTCGGACAGCGCTCACTACTCGCTTAGACTGTCCCCCCGGGCATCGCCCGGCATATCTGCTGAGAACCCGGCGCGACCATGATCAATCCTGTTAACAGCAATCCAGCAGACCGTGCTCTCGCATGGTCAAATTATTGGCGCCATGGCGCCCTGCACTCCCTGCCGACTTCCTACCGGGGCAATTACGAGGGTGAAATAAGGCACTTCTGGGCAGGCGTACTGGCCGAAACTCATGCCGGGCAGAAACTGCTGGACATCGGCACCGGGAACGGCGCGCTGCCCCTGCTCACCTGGGAACTGCGATCGACCAGATCGCCCGCAATGGATGCAGTCGACATTGCCGACGTTGCACCGGCCTGGCTCTCCGATCTGCCCAGCGAGCAGCAGAACCGGATCCGCTTCCACGCATCAACGCGTGCAGAGCACCTGCCATTTGCCGACGCATGTTTCGATCTGGTCTGCAGCCAGTATGGTTTCGAATACACCGACACCGCCGCGGCCAGTATGGAAGCAGCACGCGTCCTTCGTCCTGGGGGGACACTGGCTCTGGTGATGCATCATTCCGATTCGCAGCTGGCCGCCGTTGCAGCGGCAGAAACATCAGCGACGGAAACCCTGTGCGCACCCGGCGGTCTTCTGGAAAGTGCCGAAGCGATGGCACCGTGGATGGGCATGGCAGGTCGTGGGGAGCTGGCGGATCTGAATGCATCCCCTCAAGCCACCAGCGACAGGCAACGATTCAATTCGCTTGCCCAGGCGCTGGCAACACAAGCTGCAACAGAAGGCGGCCTGCTGGCGGAATCCCTGCAGTGGGTCTTCGGGCTTCTGCGAGCGCTGCAGCAGGGACAGATAGACACTGCCGAAGCCGCGATGCATTTGTCCAACTATGCGGATCAGCTTCGCCAGGCGCAGTTACGCAGTGAGGAACTCTGCCTGCACGCACTGGACGATGCCCGCATGGGACAACTGCAGAAGAGCCTGGAAAGCTCCGGTTTCTCCAGGGTGGAAACCGGCCTGGTTCACCACGATCGCTTGCTGATGGGCTGGACCCTGCGCGCCACCCGCGCCTGAGCACGGGTGGCGTAAAGCGTTCTCAGCCCCTTGCCAGTCCGACCAGGGAAGCGGGCATGCGTTCGCCCAACTCTTCAAAGTAGCTGCCGATAGCCTTGAACTCCTCATTCCAACCATCTTGGTCAATGGAGAAAAGGTCGGCGTGACTGGTGGCGCCCAGTCCCTGGAAATTGATATCCCCGCTGCCTGGAATCAGGCCCACCGGCGTCTCCACCGCCCCCGCATCGCCCTTCACCCGGCCGATGATCCACTCCAGCACGCGCAGGTTGTCGCCGAAACCCGGCCACATGAAGCGGCCGTCGTCATCCTTGCGGAACCAGTTGACGTGGAAGATCCCCGGCAGCTTTGCTCCCGGCCTGTCGAACGAGAGCCAGTGGTTGAAGTAGTCGCCGAAGTGGTAGCCACAGAAGGGCTTCATCGCCATCGGGTCGCGGCGTACCACGCCCACCGCGCCGGTGGCGGCGGCGGTGGTTTCAGACGCCATGGCCGCGCCCACCATCACCCCGTGGGTCCAGTCGCGGGCCTGGAACACCAGCGGCACCAGCGACGCGCGGCGGCCGCCGAAGACGATCGCGGAGATCGGCACGCCCTGCGGGTCCTCGGCGTGCGGCGAGAAGGTCGGGCACTGGCTGGCGCTGACGGTGAAGCGTGCATTCGGATGCGCGGCCGGACCGTTGGACGGGTCGTAGGAACGGCCCTGCCAGTCGAAGGCCGGCACCCGGTCGTCCAGGCCTTCCCACCACGGCTGGTTGTCTTCGGTCACCGCCACGTTGGTGAAGATGGTGTCGCGCTGGATCGAGGCCAGCGCGTTCGGGTTGGACTTCGCCGAGGTGCCTGGCGCCACGCCGAAAAAGCCCGCTTCGGGGTTGATCGCCCACAGCCGGCCGTCCTCGCCCGGGTGCATCCAGGCGATGTCATCACCTACCGTCCACACCTTCCAGCCGTCGCGCTGGTAGCCCTGCGGCGGGATCAGCATGGCCAGGTTGGTCTTGCCGCAGGCGCTGGGGAAGGCCGCGGCCACGTAGTGGGTTTCGCCCTGCGGGTTCTCGATGCCCACGATCAGCATGTGCTCGGCCAGCCAGCCTTCCTGGCGCGCCTGCCAGGAGGCGATGCGCAGCGCATGGCACTTCTTGCCCAGCAGGGCGTTGCCGCCATAGCCGGAACCGTAGGACTTGATCGCCAGCTCCTCGGGGAAATGCATGATGTAGCGGCGGTCCGGATCCAGCTCGCCGATCGAGTGCAGGCCCTTCACGAACGGCTTGCCCTCCGCGCCCTCGCGCTCGATCCGGGCGAGCGCGGCCTGGCCCATGCGGGTCATCAGGCGCATATTGGCGACCACGTACGGAGAATCGGTGATTTCCACGCCGCAGCGGGCCAGCGGCGAATCCACCGGGCCCATGCAGTAGGGAATCACGTACATGGTGCGGCCCTGCATGCAGCCGTCGAACAGGGCGTCCAGCTTGGCGTGGGCTTCGGCCGGCGCCATCCAGTGGTTGTTGGGGCCGGCGTCCTCGCGCTCCCGGCTGCAGACGAAGGTCAGGTGCTCCACCCGCGCCACGTCGTCCGGATCGGAGCGGTGCAGCCAGCAGCCCGGATGCGTGTCCTGGTTGAGCGGCAGCAGGGTGCCATCGGCCCGCATGACTTCCAGCAGCGCCTGGTACTCGGCGTCAGTGCCATCGCACCAGTGGATCGCGTCGGGACGGGTCAGCGCGGCCACTTCAGCTACCCAGGCGTTGAAGGTGGCCAGGGCGCTGGCATTCGTAGGCGCGGCCTGCTGGCGGGAAACTGCGTTCATCAAACCTCCGGAAAAGCGGCACCGCTGAGCGGATCGGGCGTGAAAACCGCCAGTCTAGCCGCAGCCTCCGCACCGGCCCCGCTGCAGCGCACCAAACCCGCCTTGCCACGCCGCAGCTTGGCGCAGGGCCCAGCTGCAAAACCCGCGAATTGCCGTAGATCGGGGCTACGCCCCCGACGCCCCACTCAGGCCGGGATCAGCGTTTCCATCACGTGGCCGATGTATTCCTCGTAGGTCTCGTGATCCAGCCGCGACTGGGGCAGCTGCGAGGACAGCTGCAGGAAGCCGACGTAGGCGCTGTAGGCCAAGCGGGCCCGGTGACGGGCGCGCGACTGATCGAAGCCGACCTGGCGGAACGCGCTGGTCAGGTACTGCAGGCGGCGCTCGGATACGCGACCGATCACCGGCTGCACGATGGGATGGTCCAGGGCCTGCAGCAACGCGCTGTAGATGACGTGCGACTGGATCTCCACCGCCACCATCTGGATCAGGCTGCGCAGCCGCTCGTGCGGGTCGGTGATGCGCTCCAGCGCACCGAACAGCGCTTCCTGCTCCACCGTTTCCCAGCGTTCCAGTGCCGCCTGCACCAGTGCGTCGCGGGAGGGGAAATGCCAGTAGAAGCTGCCCTTGGTCACCCCGAGCCGCCGCGCCAGGGGCTCCACCGCCACCGCGGCAACGCCCTGCTCGGCAATCAGGTCGAGGGCGCCCTGGGCCCAGTCATCGGCACTCAATCGGGCATTGCGCTCCCGCGGCTTGGACTTCGGCACGGCGCCGGGAGCGGTTTTTTCCATGCGCGCAGTGTATCCATACGGCGCCGTCTCGTCATTCCCGCCCCGGCCGCCACGGCGTGATTGACAGCGCCCGGCGCCCTTCCCATACTGGGGCGTATGGTCATGTAGGCGCGCAGGCACCCCGCCCGGCACGCCCTCCCCGGGAGCCCGTAATGAGCGTTGCAATTCCGTTCCTCGTCCTGATCCTCACTGGCGCCTTTGCTGCCTACCACCGCCTGCGCCTGGCCACGTGGATTGCCCTGGGCGCCACCGGCCTGGTGGCCTGCTGGCTGCTGGGCGCACCTGTCGGCGCCACCGTGGTGGCCGCAGCGCTGCTGGCCCTGGTGGCCGCGCTGCTGCTGATTGGCCCGATCCGCAAGGCGCTGATCACCACCCCGCTGCTGAAGTTCTTCCGCAAAGTGCTGCCGCCGCTCTCGCAGACCGAGCGGATCGCGCTGGAAACCGGCTCGGTCGGCTTTGAAGGCGAGCTGTTCACCGGTGACCCTGACTGGAACACGCTGCTCAACTACCCGAAGCCCGAGCTCACCGCCGACGAGCAGGCGTTTCTGGACGGCCCGGTGGAAGAGCTCTGCCGGATGGTGGACGAGTGGCAGATCAACCACGTCCACGCCGACCTGCCGCCGGAGATGTGGGAGTTCATCAAGAAGAACCGCTTCTTCGGCATGATCATCCCGAAGGAATATGGCGGCCTGGGCTTCTCGGCGCTTGCCCATCACAAGGTGATCCAGAAGCTGGCTACCGCCTCCAGCGTGGTCAGCTCCACCGTGGGCGTGCCCAACTCGCTCGGCCCGGGCGAACTGCTGATGCACTACGGCACCCAGGAGCAGAAGGAGTACTACCTCCCGCGCCTGGCGGTGGGCGAGGAAGTGCCCTGCTTCGCGCTGACCGGCCCGTTCGCCGGCTCCGACGCGACCTCCATTCCGGACTACGGCATCGTCTGCAAGGGCGAGTGGAACGGCGGCCAGGTACTGGGCGTCCGGCTGACCTTCGACAAGCGCTACATCACCCTGGCCCCGGTCTCGACCCTGATCGGGCTGGCGTTCCGCATGTACGATCCGGACGGGTTGATCGGCGACACCCGCGACATCGGCATCACCCTGGCGCTGATGCCTCGCGATACCCCGGGCGTGGACGCCGGACGCCGCCACTTCCCGCTCAACTCGCCATTCCAGAACGGCCCGGTGCGCGGCAAGGACGTGTTCATCCCGCTCAGCCAGCTGATCGGCGGCGTGGAACAGGCCGGCCTGGGCTGGAACATGCTCAACGAGTGCCTGGCCGTGGGCCGTTCCATCACCCTGCCCTCCACCGCCAGCGGCGGGGTCAAGTTCGCGGCCGTGGTGGCGGGCGCCTATGCGCGCATCCGCAAGCAGTTCGGGCTGTCGATCGGGCGCTTCGAGGGCGTGGAAGAGGCGCTGTCGCGGATCGGCGGACGGGCCTATGCGGCCAGCGCGCTGTCGCAGGCGACGGCGGCCGCGGTGGACCGCGGTGACGTGCCGTCGGTGCCGTCGGCCATCGCCAAGTACCACTGCACCGAAATGGGCCGCCAGTCGGCCAGCGACTTCATGGATATCGTCGGCGGCAAGGGCATCATCCTCGGGCCGCGCAACCTTGGTGGCCGCGCCTGGCAGGCTTCGCCGATCGCGATCACCGTGGAAGGCGCCAACATCATGACCCGCAGCCTGCTGATCTTCGGCCAGGGCGCAATCCTGTGCCATCCGTGGGTGATGAAGGAAATGAAGGCGGCGCAGGATCCGGACCACGCGGCCGGGCTGCGCGATTTCGACCGCAACCTGTTCGGCCACATGGGCTTCGCCATCTCCAACGCGGTGCGCTCGTTCTGGTTCGGCATCACCGGGGCGAAGATCGGCGCCGCGCCGGGCGACGATTACACCCGCCGCTACTTCCGCAAGCTGGACCGCTATTCGGCCAACCTGGCGCTGATGGCCGACGTGTCGATGCTGATGCTCGGCGGCAAGCTGAAGTTCAAGGAGTCGCTGTCCGGGCGCCTGGGCGATGTGCTCAGCCACCTGTACATGACCAGCGCCATGCTCAAGCGCTACCACGACGAAGGCGCGCCGGAAGCGGAACAGCCGCTGCTGGCCTGGGCCTTCCACGACAGCGTGCACCGGATCGAAACCTCGCTGTCCGCCGCGCTGCGCAACTTCCCGATCCGCCCGGTGGGCTGGCTGATGTGGGCGCTGGTGTTCCCGCTGGGCCGCCGCGCTGTGCCGCCGGGTGATCGCCTGAGCCATCGCGTGGCCGCGCTGCTGATGTCGCCCAACGCCGCCCGTGAGCGCCTGGCCAAGGGCGTGTTCCTGACCCCGGGCCCCAACAACCCGGGCGGGCGCATTGACAGCTACCTGGCCAAGGCGATCGCCGCCGAGCCGGTGGAGCGCAAGCTGATGAAGGCGCTGAAGAACAGCGATATCCAGGCCCTGGACTTCGCCTCGCAGCTGGAGGAAGGCGTGCGCGAGGGCTGGATCACCGCCGAAGAGCGCGCCCAGCTGGAAGAGCTTCGCGAGCTGACCCTGGACGCGATCAGCGTCGACGACTTCGACGCCGAGGACCTGCGCTCGGCCGGCTATCACGCGGCTGCAGCCGACCGGGCCGCCTGAGGCCTGCTCCGCCCATGGCCAGCCGGGTGCTCTCACTGTATCGCCGCCTCGAGCGCAAGCCGCTCGGGCGGCGGCTGTTTTCCTGGCTGGTGTGCCGCAAGGCACCCTACTTCGCCGGTATCAGTCCGCGCATCGTTTCCCTTGCCCCGGCCCGCGGGGTCGCCACCATCGCGCACCGGCGCCGGGTGACCAACCACCTGGGAACCGTGCACGCGATCGCGCTGTGCAACCTGGCCGAGTTCATCGGCGGCCTGACCACCGAGGCCGCCGTGCCTGAAGGGATGCGCTGGATCCCGCGCGGGATGCAGGTGGAGTATCTGAAGAAGGCCGCAGGCACCATGCGCGCCGAGGCCACGCCGGCATCCGCCCCGCACGTATCGGACGCCGGCTACGCGCTGCCGGTGGATGTAGAGATCACCAATCCGCAGAACGAAGCAGTCATGCGCGCGCGCATCGACATGTGGATCTCGCCGCGGCGAACGTGAGGGTCAGGATGCCGGGCGTGCTTGCGCAGGCTCCGCAACCGCCTCGCTGGCCTGCTCCGGCAGGCGCCGCTGTTCGCGTATCACCTTCCAGGCACTGGCGCTGAAGCCCAGCGCCACGCCGATGCCGGCCAGGAACACCACCCCTGAACCAAACGCCGCCAGCGCCTTGTGCACCCACACGAAGGTGACGTCGCCACCGCGGTAGATCGCGGTATCGATCACCGCCTTGGCCTTGTAACGGGACTCACGGTCCATGCGCGTGTACAGCGTCTCGCGCGCCGGCTTGTTGAGCGAGAACTCGCTGGCGCGGGTCATCACCTGCACCGCGGCGACCAGCAGCGGCAGCGGCGAGGCCGACAGCAGGCAGAAGCCGAGCAGGATCGCGATCGCCGGCAGCAGCAGCAGTGGCGCCACGCCGTAGCGGCGCAGCAGCCAGCGGGTGGCGAACAGCTGGATCAGGATGGTCAGCCCGTTCACCGCCCAGTCCAGCGTGGAGTAGTAGCGGGTGGCACCTTCGGCAGTCGGGAAATACTGCCGCACGATCGCCGCCTGCTCGTTGTAGAGCAGCGTGCCGATCCCCACGCCGAAGAACATCAGCATCGCCAGCGCGCGCAGCAGCGGATCGTTCCACACCCGCACCAGGCCCGCCCAGACCGAGCCGCCCATGGCCTGCTCGCCGCTCTGCTCCTGGTGCTCCGCCTCGCGCCGCATGGCCCAGGGCCGCAGCTTGATGATGCACAGCAGGCAGATACTCAGGAACGCCGCCGAGACCAGCAGCAGATTGGCCACGCCGATCTGTTCCACCAGCAGGCGGGTGATCGCCGGCCCGGAAAGCGCGCCGATGGTGCCGCCGGCACCGATATAGCCGTACACCTGCTTGGCGTGCTCGTTGTCGAACACGTCAGCCATGAAGCTCCAGAACACCATCACCGCGAACAGGTTGAACACCGCGATGAAGATGAAGAACACTGCCCCGCGCCCGGACGCGCCGGTATCAAACGCCCACCAGAACCCCAGCAGGCAGGTGATGAACACCAGATACACCACCGGCAGGAACACCCGCCGCGGGAACCTGGCCACCAGCCCGCCATACACCGGCTGCAGCACCAGCATGGCAATGAAGGTGCCGCTGAACAGCACCTGCAGGGTGTAATCGCCCAGTGCAATGTCGCGCCCGGCGGCCCACTCCAGCAGCCAGGCCGGGAACACCGCGGCCGGATCGCTGGATGCGCCCATGGCGTCGCGCACCGGGCGCAGCACGTAATAGCCGCACAGCAGGCAGAAGAAATACAGCAGCGCCCACCACAGCGGCGGCGATGCCGACAGCGCCGCCCGGAAGCGCGCGAGACGTGAGGTCGAGCTGGTGGAGATGGTCAAGGCGCGGCAGCGGCAATGCGATCCGGGCACGGTACCTGATGCACTGCACAATCGGCAATCTTCCGCCGCCGGCAGGGCGCCCGGCCCAACGGGTTCGGGGCAGGCTCAGGTGCCGGGAGCGGCGTCGGCCTGGTATTCCTTCTCGTCGATGAAAGCCGAGCCGACCAGCCGGTTGATGTTGTTCTTGATCCCGACCCGGATGCCGTTCTCGCGCCCCACCGCGCAGGCCAGGCGGACGAACTCCTCATCGAAGTTCTTCGCCGCCTCGCGGTCACGCAGGCCGTCCTGCACGTCCCACATCGCCTCGTTGGCCGCCTTCAGCTGCTGCTTGAGCGCCTCGACCCCCGGGTGGCGGTCGCGCAGGCCTTCCCAGATTGCGGTCAGGCCCTGCAGCTCCACCAGCACGTTGCCGCGCTTTTCCTCATCGGTGATGCGCTCGGACTTGATCTCCAGGATGGTGATCTTGTCCAGCAGCTCCCCGATCGACATCGGCATCAGGATCGAACCCAACTTTCATCTCCGCGGCAACGCTGGAGCGGGTGAAGGGAATCGAACCCTCGTCTTAAGCTTGGGAAGCTTCTGCTCTACCATTGAGCTACACCCGCATGAGGCCAGCAGTCTAGGGTGCGCGGGCGCTGTTTGCCAAGCGTGTGAAGGCGCTTTCTGTTAAACTCGCCGGCGTTCAGTTCGAACTGCCCACACGTTTTCCCTTCGCTGCGGCAGCTGTCGGACCCCACAACCAGGCGCGCGATCGAGCCAGCTCTCGCGCCGCACTGCGCTTGTGATCTTCCCTGATCGTTTGCGTACCCAGGACCCCTTGCCGGTCCTTTTTTCGTGCGCGTTTTCCGCGTGTCCGAGCGCCCTTCCCGGGCTTGCGCGGCGCTTTGCGCGCCGCCGGGGACGATATGTCCCGCCGGCAATCAGGACCCCCGAATAAAACCAGGAGGAACTTCCGCCCCATGCAAGAAGACAACCCCCAACCCCATCCATTCCCATCCCAGCCGCTGCCACCGTGGCGACGCGCGGTGATCAAGATCGGCAGCAGCCTGCTGACCGACGGCCGCGGCAATCTCGGCCGGCACAACGCCGCCGCACTGGCTGCGCTGGTGGCGCGTTTCCGCGACCAGGGACGCGAGGTACTGCTGGTGTCTTCGGGTGCGGTGGCTGCCGGTCGCGGCCTGGTGGCGAAGCGCGGCGGCAGTCTGGTCCAGCGCCAGGCGCTTGCCTCGCTCGGCCAGACTCCGATGCTGGCCCTGTGGCAGGACCTGGTAAAGCAGCCCGTTGCCCAGGTGCTGCTCAGTCACGACGACCTGCGCAATCGCCGCCGCTACCTCAACGCCCAGGCAACCCTGCAGGAACTGCTGCACAGCGGTGCGCTGCCAATCATCAACGAGAACGACACCGTCGCCATCGACGAGCTCAAGCTTGGCGACAACGACAACCTGGCCGCGGCCGTCGCCACCCTGGTCGATGCGGACGTACTGATGATCGCCACGGATATCCCCGGTCTGTACACCGGCCACCCGGTGCGCGATCCCGACGCGGTTCCGCTGCCGCTGGTGAAGGCGATCACCCCGGAGGTGATGGCCATGACGGCCGGCGGCGCCGGTGCGCTCGGCACTGGCGGCATGGCAACCAAGCTGGAGGCGGCAAGCAAGGCCGCTGCTGCCGGTATGGATACCGCCCTGTTCTGCGGTCACGATGCGCGAGCCCTGGACGCGCTGGCCAATGACCAGCTGCTCGGCACCCTGATCCCCGCGCACGGTCCGCGCCTGCTTGCCCGCAAGCTGTGGCTGCGTCACCAGCCGGCCAGCCTCAACCGCGTGCAGATCGACGACGGCGCCTGCCACGCGCTGTCCGAATGCGGCGCCTCGCTGCTGCCCGGCGGCGTAACCGGCGTTGAAGGCGACTTCAGCAGCCGCGCAGTGGTTGATCTGGTGAGCCGGACCGGTCGCCGCATCGGCCGCGGCCTGGTCCAGTACCACGCCAGCGACCTGCAGCGCATCGCCGGCTGCCACAGCCAGGAAATCGAGGACGTGCTCGGCTTCCACAACGGCAGCACCGTCATCCGCCGCGACGACTTGGTCCTGCTGGACCAGGACGCCACGACCCCACATTGAAGGAGTCCCCCATGTCCTATATCCGCTCACTCGCCGAACGCGCACGCGATGCTTCGCACGCGATCGCCGCGCTTGAACCCGAACGCCGCGCCGCCCTGCTGCGCGCCATGGCCACGTCCGTCGACAGCGGCCGCGCCGGCATCCTGGCTGCCAACGCCGGCGACATGCAGCGCGCCGAAGAGGCCGGCACCACCGGCGCCATGCTCGACCGGCTGATGCTGGACGACGCACGCATCGACGGCATCGTGCAGGCGATCAACGAGATCGCCGCCCTGCCCGACCCGGTCGGCCAGGTCACCCGCAGCGAAACCCACGCCAACGGCATGACCGTTGAAAAGGTGCGCATCCCGCTGGGCCTGATCGCGATGATCTACGAAGCGCGCCCCAACGTGACCGCCGACGCCGCTGCGCTGTGCCTGCGCGCCGGCAACGCGGTGCTGCTGCGCGGCGGCTCGGAGGCACGCGCAAGCAACATCGCCATCGCCCGCTGCCTGCACGCGGCGCTGGCCGAATTCGACGTGCCGGCCGAGGCCGTGGCGCTGGTGGAGGACACCGCGCGCGAGCACGTGCTCGAGCTGCTGCAGTTGACCGACCTGGTGGACCTGGCGATCCCGCGCGGCGGCGAGCGCCTGATCCGCTTCGTGGCCGAGAACGCGCGGGTGCCGGTGATCAAGCACTACAAGGGCGTGTGCCACCTGTACGTGGACGCCGCCGCTGATCCCGTCACCGCGACCCGCCTGGCGGTGGACGGCAAGCTCTCGCGCCCGGGCGTGTGCAACGCGCTGGAAACGCTGCTGGTGCATGCCGATATCGCCGAGGCGTGGCTGCCCGACGCATTGGCCACGCTGGCCCGCGGCGGCGCGGAGATCCGCGGCTGTGAGCGCACCCAGGCGCTGTTCGCCGATGCGAAGCCGGCGACGGAAGAGGATTACGACGCCGAGTACCTGGCGCCGATCCTGGCCGTGCGCGTGGTCGACTCCATCAACGATGCCATCGCCCACATCCAGCGCCACACGTCCGACCACACCGAAACCATCTGCAGCGAAGACCAGGCCGCGGCCGACCGCTTCGTGCGTGCGATCCGCAGCTCGGCGGTGATGGTCAACGCTTCTTCGCGCTTCAACGACGGCGGCCAGCTCGGCCTGGGCGCGGAGATCGGCATTTCCACCACCCGCCTGCACGCCTACGGCCCGATGGGCCTGGAGTCGCTGACCATCGAGCGCTGGGTGGTTCGCGGCGCCGGCCAGGTGCGGCACCCGGAGGTGCAGCAGCCGGAGGACCCGGCGCGGGCCGCCTGAGCCCGAGCGCCAGCGGAGCCGCTAGAAACCGCGGCCCAGACTCAGGAACACGGCGGTGTTGCCGCCGCCGTCATGGCCGACGGTGCCGCTGATGCCGAAGTTGGCGTCCAGCCCGAACAGCGCGGTGCGCGCACCCAGGGTCACGGTTCCGTAGCTGTCGTCGTGCCCGTACGTGGGCACGGCGTACGCACCGCTGCTGGCCATGGTCTGGGCGATGGCGAACGCCTCTTCCGGCGCGTCCTCCAGCTCGTTGTCCCAGGTGAATCGCGCGTACGGGCGCATCGCCCCGTCGCCCGTCACGGCAAGCTGCCAGCCGACGCTGGCGATCAGCGAGTCGACGTCCTGGTCCGGATACGCCAGCGAAGTCGACAGGGTCGGATCGCTCTCGGCGAAACCATCCATGTCGACCTGCTGGAACACCAGCCCCAGCACCGGACCGTGGCGCAGTGTGCCGCGCTGGAAGTCCCAGCCAACGTGCGTGGCCAGGGTCAGGCTCTCGCCGTCGGTCGAGCCGCGATGGCTGCGCACGCCCTGCCCCAGCTGCACCCGACGATGGCTGTCGAAATCCAGCTGCGACCAGCTCAGCTGGGCCACGCCCCAGCCGCCACCATCGCTGAACCAGCCGGCGAAGCCGCCGATGGTCAGGTCCTCATAGCGGAAATCACCGCGATTCATGCCCCACTGCTGGCGGGTCGCGCCGTACCCGCCAAAGGCGCCGAACACCGCGTTGCCGCGCACCCAGTCCAGACCCACGGTCAGCGCCGGCCCGAAGCCGTCGTGGAAGTCACCATCGTCGCGGCGCAGGTAGTTGCCGGCCACATCGACCCACCAGCCGCCCGCTTCCGGCCTGCCCTCAACGTGCCAGGCCACCCGTTCGGCGCGGGCCCGCCCGGTGGCTGCCGCAGCCTGGGGCAGTGCCGCCACCAGCGCCGGTGCCTCCAGCACCGACGCGGCGAAATCCGCCAGCGCGGCGTGGCCTGCGTCGGTCGGGTGCACGCCGTCGGCGAACAGATACGTCTTCGCCGCGTCCGGATGGGTATAGCTGGCCGGGCTGCAGGTCAGTGACTGGGCGGTGATCTGCGGCTCGCAGGCGGTGCCGGTGACGTTGGAAAAGCCGAATTCCCCCGGGTTGGCGGCCACTTCGCGCAGGAAGCTGAAGGTATCCAGCGGGATCACCCGCAGGCCGTTGGCCGCCAGCCCCCCGAACAGCGCATCGTTGTACGCGCCGGCCAGCGCGCTCAGCTGCGCCTGGGCCATCGGCCCCTGCGCACGCGCGGCGGGCGTGATGCCCATGTCCGGCAGGGCCGGCACCAGCACATAGCGCGCACCGGCGCCCTGCAGCGCACCCACCAGGCCGATCTGGGTGCTCACCGCCGTGCCGATGGTCTGCTCCGGCGGCGCACCCGCGGCGATGGCGAACACATCGTTGGCCCCGCCCCAGAGCGAGTACAGCGCGTCGGGATCCACTCCGCCGGTCCCCATGAACGACTGCACCTGGCTGGCCATCGACGGGGTCGGCCCCAGCGCGCCAATCACGTCCTCGGCCACCCGGGCCCCGCCCACCGCATAGTTGTCACCGGACTGGCCGTTGCCGTTGGCGGAGGCATCGGTGCCCCAGCGCGCGCCCAGGTGCTGGGCCCAGACCCAGCCCGGATTGGTGGTGAACTGTCCGGTCACCGCCTGCACTTCCGGCGGCAACAGCGGACGGAAGTAGCCCGCATCGGTCAGGCTGTCGCCGAAGAACACGGTGCGGGAAAACCGCCCGTCCTGCGCGGAGACCGGCGCGACCGCCAGCGTGGCAGCGGCGACGGCAAGAAGGGTGGGTACGAAACGGCGCAGGGTCATGGGATCCTCCTGATCAATACGGTTGCCTGGCAAGAGCCGCCCGCAACGGGTCGGCCCGGCTGCGTTCCGGGGTATGCCCCGGCGCATGGGGGCGACATCGTTCCACGATCAATCGCGACCCTCACGCCGCAGTGCGTCATCAATCTGTCATGTTTGGCGTCCCGCGGTGCAAACAGCCACAATAACGGCATGGAAATCGTACTCAATGGCGACACCGTGACCGTGGATGCGGACTCCACCGTGGCCGCCCTGCTGCAGGCCCAGGGTCTGGGCGAACGCCGCGTGGCGGTGGAAGTGAACGGTGAAATCGTGCCGCGCGGCCAGCACGCCGGGCATGTGCTGGCTGCTGGTGACCAGGTCGAGATCGTGCACGCCCTTGGCGGCGGCTGAGCAGCCGGACTGACCGTTCTCGGTCGCGCGCCCCGTCCGCGTACCCTCAATGGACGCACCCACGTGAACCAACCTGCACGGGCCTGCAGCCGCACGCGCCCATCTGCGCGATAATCGGGCGATGACCGCACAGCACACATCCCACCCAGACGACGCCCTTGTCATTGCCGGCAAGGCCTATTCCTCGCGCCTGCTCACCGGCACCGGCAAGTTCAAAGACCTGGACGAGACCCGCCGCGCCACCGAGGCTGCAGGCGCCCAGATCGTGACCGTGGCCATCCGCCGCACCAACATCGGTCAGGACCCGGGCGAGCCGAACCTGCTCGATGTGCTGCCGCCGGACCGCTACACCATCCTGCCCAACACCGCCGGCTGCTACACCGCCGAAGAGGCCGTGCGCACCTGCCGCCTCGGCCGCGAGCTGCTCGATGGCCACCCGCTGACCAAGCTGGAAGTGCTGGGCGACCAGCGCACCCTGTATCCGGACGTGATCCAGACCCTGAAGGCCGCCGAGATGCTGGTGGCCGATGGCTTCCAGGTGATGGTCTACACCAGCGACGATCCGCTGCTGTGCAAGCAGCTGGAGGAGATCGGCTGCGTGGCGGTGATGCCGCTGGCCGCACCGATCGGCTCGGGCCTGGGGATCCAGAACCACTGGAACCTGCGCGAGATCGTCGACAACGCCAAGGTGCCGATCCTGGTGGATGCCGGCGTGGGCACGGCTTCGGACGCGGCGATCGCGATGGAACTCGGCTGCGACGGCGTGCTGATGAACACCGCCATCGCCGGCGCGAAGGATCCGGTGCGCATGGCCCGGGCGATGAACCACGCGGTGCGGGCCGGGCGCGATGCGTTCCTGGCCGGGCGCATCCCGCGCAAGCGCTACGCCAGCGCTTCCTCGCCCGAGGACGGACTGCTCGGCTGATGAACCCCCTGCCTTCCCGTAGGAGCGCACCATGACCGGGCGCGGGAAACCGTATACCGAGGATCCGGAGCAGCGCCGGATCCGCAGCTTCGTGCTGCGCCAGGGCCGCTTCACCGAGGCCCAGCAGCGGGCGTTCGATGAGCTGTGGCCGCGCTTCGGGCTCGACTTCACCCCGCCCGGCCCCACCGACGCGCCCCGCGACTTCAGCGCCGTGTTCGGCCGCAGCGCACCGCTGGTACTGGAAATCGGCACCGGCAACGGCGAGGCGCTTCGCTATGCCGCCGCCCGCGATCCGGCCCGCGACCACATCGGCATTGAAGTGCACGCGCCCGGCGTCGGCCGCCTGTTGAACGCGCTGGCCGAAGACGGCAGCAGCAACGCACGCGTCTATCACCATGACGCGGTGGAAGTGCTTGAACACGAGATCAGGGATGCCAGCCTCGACGAAGTGCGCATCTACTTCCCCGATCCGTGGCACAAGAAGCGCCACAACAAACGCCGCCTGGTGCAACCGGCGTTCGCCGCGCTGCTGGTACGCAAGCTGGCGCCGGACGGCCGCTTGCACCTGGCCACCGATTGGCGGGAGTATGCCGAGCACATGTGGGACGTCCTCGACGCTACGCCGGGGCTGCGCAACCGCGCCGGCAAGCGCGGGCATGTACCCCGCCCCGAGTGGCGTCCCCAGACCCATTTCGAGACCCGCGGCCAGCGCCTTGGCCATGGCGTCTGGGATCTGCTCTACGACCGTATGACGTCCGATCGCACCACCTGACCAGCTGAGACCAACCACCGGGCATGGACACCGCTCTCGCGCTCACCACCGATATGCAGATCGTTCTCGGTCTGGTGGCGCTGACCATGCTGCTGTTCCTGTTCCAGCGGGTGCGCGCCGACCTGGTGGCACTGGTGGTGCTGGTGCTGCTGGGCCTGACCGGCCAGGTCGCGCCCGAGGATGTGTTCAACGGCTTCTCCTCGAACGCGGTGATCAGCGTCATCGCCACGATGATCCTTGGTCTGGGCCTGGACCGCACCGGCGCGCTCAACCGCCTGGCCGGCTGGCTGCTACGGCGCGCGCGCGGGGTGGAAGAGCGGCTGCTGCTGCTGACCGCGACCATCGCCGGGCTCAACTCCTCGATCATGCAGAACCCGTCGGTCATGGCGCTGTACCTGCCGGTGATCTCGCGGCTGTCATCGCGCACCGGCATCAGCCTGGCGCGGATGCTGCTGCCGGTAGGCGTGGCGATCGTGATGGGCGGCACCCTGACCATGGTCGGCAACTCGCCGCTGATCATGCTCAACGACCTGCTGGTATCAGCCAACGCCAACCTGCCGTCCGGCGCGGCCACCCTGACCCCGTTGAACATGTTCGCCCCGGCGCCGATCGGCCTGGCCCTGCTTGCGGCAGGACTGGCGTACTTCCATTTCCACGGCAACCGCCAGCTGCGCGGCGGCAAGGACGCCAGCGTCGCGCCGGCGCGCACGCAGAGCTATTTCGCCCGCGTGTACGGGATCGACGGCGACATGTTCGAGCTCACCGTCACCGCCGACAGTCCGCTGGTGGGCATGACCTTCGGCGAGGCCGAATCGCTGCACAACGCCCCGGTTCTGCTGGCGCTGAAGGTGGAGGACGAGGCGCGGCTGGCACCGGCAGCCGACGTGCGCATCTGGGTGGGCAGCGTGATCGGGGCGATGGGCACGCGCGAGCAGGTGGCCGATTTCGCCCAGAACAACTTCCTGCGCCTGAGCACCCGGCTGCGCCAGTTCGGCGACCTGTTCAACCCGGCCCGCGCCGGCATCTCCGAGGCGGTGGTGCCGCCCAACTCGGACTACATCGGCAAGACCGCCAACGAACTGCAGCTGCGTCGCCACCACGGCCTGCGCCTGCTGGCGGTCAATCGCGACAAGGACAAGGTGATCCGCGAGAACGTGCGTGACCTGCCGCTGCGCGCCGGCGACATGCTGGTGCTGCACAGCTTCTGGAAGAACCTGGTGGAAACCGCCGCCGACCGCGACTTCGTGGTGGTCACCGACTACCCCAAGGGCGAGCAGCGCCCGCACAAGTTCAAGATCGCCATGGCGATCTTCGCCGTCACCATCCTGATTGCCCTGTCCGGCCGGGTGCCGACTGCCATCGCTCTGATGACCGGTGTGGCCGGCATGCTGGTGACCGGCGTGCTGAAGATGGACGAGGCCTACAGCGCGATCAACTGGAAAACGGTGTTCCTGATGGCCTGCCTGATCCCGCTGGGCTGGGCCATGGACCGCAGCGGCGCGGCAGCGTGGGTGGCCGGGGCGTCGATCGAGCAGCTGCCGGATGGCCTGCCGGTGTGGCTGATCCAGGTAGCGGTGGCGATCCTCACCGCCGGCTTCTCGCTGGTGATCAGCCACGTGGGCGCGACCATCGTGATGGTGCCGCTGGCGATCAACCTGGCGCTGGCGGTCGGCGCCGACCCGACCTCGTTCGCGCTGATCGTGGCCCTGGCGGCATCCAACAACTTCATGACCCAGTCCAACCCGGTGATGTCGATGATCACCGGACCGGGCGGCTATCGCGCCAAGCAGCTGTGGGTGGTGTGCGGCCCGCTGTCGCTGGTGTACACGCTGATCATCGTGCTGATGGTCAACCTGCTGTTCTGATCTTCGCGCAGGCGGATCGGGCAGATCAGGCGGAAGCCGTGTCCGGGGCGAGGACCACCTGGCCTTCATGGATGGCCACGGACACCTCGCGCAGGTGTTCCCCGCGACAGGGGCCGGCCGTGCACTCGCCGCCGGCAAGTTCGAAGCTGGCCCCGTGCACCGCGCACACCAGC
>DXCY01000236.1 GCA_019115725.1 Candidatus Luteimonas excrementigallinarum | reverse complement strand
CGGCGACCTGCTGCATCTGCCCGAACCAGTCGCGCGCCTGGGTGTTGAAACGCTCCAGGGTGTCATCGACCCCGGCGCGGTTGCCGTGCGCCTGCCGGGTCCACCAGTCGACTGCGTCGTGCCAGCCCTGCATGCCCGTCCGTGCCCCGGCCTGCCCGGTGGACCCCGCGGTCGCATCGCGCATGGCCTCGGTCCATGCGGTCCAGTAACGCTGCGTCAGCTGTTCGAAATCCGGCGAGCCCCAAGGGCCCCACCTGTCCTGGTCCGCCATCATGTCCTCCGGGTCGTTGCGCCGATCATAACAACGCCGGGTTGCCCGGGCGTGTCGGTATCAGGGCTTGGGAATGCGCAGGGTGCGGCTGATCATCAGGGTGCCGGACAGCGCGTACACCAGGGTCAGCGGATGCAGCTGCCACGGCCCCAGCTGCCACTCGCCCAGCCACAGCGCATCGTCCAGTCGCCCCTGCCAGGCCAGCACCGCCAGGCCCAGTACGATGAACATGCTGGTGGGGATCGGGGTGCCTTCGAAATAGGTGACCTTGCCTTCCTCACCGGCCAGCTGCTCGGCGGTGACGTTGTAGCGCGCCAGCCGGCTGACCCCACAGGCCACGAAGTAGCCGAGCACCAGCCAGTCCCAGCCACCCTGCATGCCGCAGGCATAACCGAGCGCGGCCGGCGCGACGCCGAACGAGATCACATCGGCCAGCGAGTCCAGCTCGCGCCCCAGGGTGGAGGCCACCTTGCGCCAGCGCGCGATGCGCCCGTCCAGGGCATCGAACACAAACGCCAGCGGCACCAGCGCCATGCCCAGCAGAAGGTCCACCGGATCGCCATGCTGCAGATAGCGCATGGCCGCGAATACCGCCCATGTGCCGCACAGCGCATTGGCCAGGGTGAACCAGTCGGCCAGGTGGAAGCCACGCAGCATGGAGAAGTGACGGCCGCGCGGCGGCTTTGATTCGTTGGTTGTCATCCGCGGATCGTGCCAGAAAAATCATTCCGGCAGCGTGTGGAAGCCCGTGCGCATCGCACCCTATGGGATGGCGAGCTGCTCCAGGGCGGGGGCTGCGACGCCCTCACGCGGCAGGGGTTTGATGTCGGCATTGGCCGGCAGCGGCCCCCGGCCATCCAGGTATCCCGCCACCTGGTCCAGCGCGGTATGCACGTACGGGATCAGCGGTACGTAACGCGCGGCGTAGTCGGGCAGCACCAGAAAACCATCAAAATGCTGGGCACCGTGCACCCGCCACAGCGACACCTCGCGCCCGGCAGCGCGTGCCCAGGCGGCATAGGGATCACTGGTGAAGGCGATTGGAATCAGGCCATCGTCAACACCGTGCACCAGCACGACTGGCAGACCCTCACGCGGCAGCCCGAGGCGGGTTTCCTCCACCCCGGCGCGCACACGCGCCGCGGCCTCGCCGTCGCCATCATTCAGCGCCCGCAGGCACTGCAGGCCGGCCACGGTGGGATCAGGCAGGGCAGCCTGCGGATCGATGATGCCCACGCCGTTGCCGGGCGGAATGCCGCTGGCGTCGCTCCACCACGCGGCGCGCTCGGCGGCGGTGGCCGGGCGCGGGCTGAAGTCGGCGTTCTGGGCGGCAAAGCTGAAACCGCAGGGATGCTCGCCCGCGCGGAAGCGCCCATAGGCCGAGGCATAAGTCACCGCCACCGACCGCCACAGATCGAAGTCCACCGACAGCGCCCCGGCCCGCAGTGCCTCGGCCGTCCATCCGGCCTGCTCCAGCTGCTGCCAGGCCGAGGCGGCCTGGGCCGCCGTGTCCGCGCCCTCCACCAGGCCAGCCGCAGCCAGCGATGCACAGCGTGCAGCCCGCAGTGGCGCCGAGGCCGGGCTCAGCGGCGACAGCGGCAGGTCCTCACGGTCGGCCAATGCACACGGCATCAGCAGCGCCGCCTCGGTGGTGTAGTCATACAGGCTGCGCGCGCCCTCGCCCGGCGAATACACGCTGGGCTCGCCGGCAACCACCGCATCCAGCCAGTCACCCTCCAGCTCGGCGGCGCGGAGCACCGCACCGCCGCCGTTGGAGATGCCCACGGCAATGACGCGGACGTTGTCGAAGGTGAATGGCCCGGCCTCCGGCAGCGCCTCGCTCATGGACTGCAGCGCGAATTCCGCCGCCTGGCGCACGTGGCGGCCCCAGTCTGCCTCGGGATTGTCCTGCGAATGCGCGTGCGCAAACGTCACCCCACTGGCGCCTTCGGCCACTTCCGGAACAAACACTGCATCTTCGCGGCCCGCGCCGGCCTGGCCCGTCGCGTCGATGCCCACGCCGGCATCCAGATCGAAGTAATCGCTGCCCGCGCCCTTGTCGGTATAGGCCACCGCGCAGCCGCGCGGCAGGCCCCATCCACCGGCGACGGCGATCGAACCATAGATCCCGCGCGAGCCGGAAGAAGCCGTCACCACCAGGCATGGCTTTGCTGCGTCGAAGGCATCCGGCAGCTGCACCATCACCCGATGCGGATGGCGCGTACCGGGCAGCCGGGCCAGCGCGTGGAACTCACGCCCCGGCACCGCATCCAGGCTGCCATAGGCCTCGCCCACTCCACCGGGCCGCAGGTCGGCGATGCCGCGCCAGCTGGTCCACAACGCGCGTCGGCGCAGCTCTGCCGCAGTGGGGTGTTCCGGATCGGCGAAGGTCGGCGCCATCGGCGTGCGCAGCCCCGCCATGCCCAGGCCAGCGCTGAGCAGGTCGTCGCCGTCGCGGTGCACGCTGTGGTGCGGGTGGGTAAAGGTCATGGCATCGGGCGTGGCCGGGCGGGCGCCGGAGGCGCAGGCCGCCAGCAGCAGTGCCAGCACGGGAATGGAGAGTCTGACGGATTGTGCCTTCATGCGCCGACGATATCAGCCGCCTCCCCTGCGGGCATCGTACCTTCGTACAGCCGTCGAACCCGGCCGCGCGGCGCGTGCGCGGCCTACAATCGGGCCATGCCCAGCCTGCTGATCGCCGACGACCACCCCCTGTTCCGCGCCGCGCTGCGCGGGGCGGCGCTGGAGGCCGTACCCGATACGGTGGCCTGTGAGGCGGATTCGTTCCAAGGCGTGATCGACCTGCTTGAAACACGGCCGGAGATCGATCTTGTATTGCTGGACCTGCACATGCCTGGCAACCACGGCCTGGCGGGGCTGGCGGCCATTCGCGCCCAATTTCCGGCAGTGGCGGTGGTGCTGGTCTCGGCCAACGAGGACCCGCAGGTGATCCGCCGCGCGCTCGATCACGGCGCCGCTGGCTACATTCCCAAGAGCGCGGGGCTGGACGAAATGCGCGAAGCCATCCGCACCGTGCTGGCCTGCGACCAGTGGCTGCCTGCGTCGCTGCGCGGCGCGGTGGAACGGGCCGACTCCCTGCCCGGCGACGCCGACCTGGCCGGCCGTCTCGCCAGCCTGACTCCGCAGCAGTTCCGGGTACTGAGCCTGGTGGCCGAAGGCCTGCTCAACAAGCAGATCGCCGACCGCCTGGACGTGCAGGAACGCACGGTGAAAGCGCACCTCTCGGCCATCTTCGAAAAACTCGGTGTGCGCAACCGCACCCATGCCGGCGTGGTGCTGCGCGAGCTGGAAATCGGCGACCCGGCGCGCCAGGTGCAGGCATAGGCCCCGGGCCCGCGCTCAGATCCGGGAAAAGCTCCACGACTGCATGCGCCCGTCGCGATACGGCATCACGCCGTGGAAAGCGCGCGGATCGTCATCGAACACCAGCGGCAGGAACTCGCGATCGCCTTCCCACAGCGGCAGCTCCATGATCCGCTCCACCGGCACCCACTCCAGCGTGCCCTCCGGATTGGATGCCAGGGGCGTGCCGCTGTAGCGGTCGATCACGAACACAAAGCCGAGCCAGTCCTCGCCGTTCCTGCCGAAGCCGGGCCAGCTGATCGTGCCGCGCAGGCGCAGCGCATCGCATTCGATGCCGGCCTCCTCGCGGATTTCGCGGCGCATGCCCGCCACCACGTCCTCATCGGCCTCGATCTTGCCGCCCAGGCCGTTGTACTTGCCCAGGTGCTGGTCATGTTTGCGCGCGTTGCGGTGAATCATCAGCACGCTGCGGCCATCGGCCGAGAGCACATAGCCGAGGGTGGCAACGATCGGGGTGTAAGGCATGCCGGAACCGGAGTCGGAAAGCCCGGATTGTACCGGCCCCTTCCGCCCCCTCACGACGCCGCGCACTTGTGTCAAGCGCCTACCGGGAGCTGGCGAGGAGGCGGTCGAGGATCGACTTGAGGGCCAGCGGACGCACCGGCTTGGACAACAGTCCCAGCCCGGTATCGAGTACATCGCGCCGCACCTCCACGCTTTCATCCGCACTCAGGATCAGCGTTGGCCGCGCACCAAAGCGCCCGGCCAGGCGCCCGTGCAGCGCCACCCCGGTATCGCCGTCATCCAGGTGATAGTCGAACAGCCACAGTGCGCAGGCCTCCTCCTCCAGCACCCGCGCCGCCGCCTCGCCATCCGCCACTGCCAGCACCGTGCAGCCCCATCCGCGCAGCACCGCGGACAGCGCATCCAGCGCGAGCGGATCGTTGTCGACCGCCAGGATCCGGGTGCCGGACAGCCGCGCCCGTGACGGCATGGCAGTCGCGCCACGCGGCCCGGGCACGCGCGCCAGGGCGATCGAAAACGCCGTTCCCCGCCCTACTACGCTGTCCACCCGCAGCGGCGCCTCAAGCAGATCGGCGATCCGCTCGGCAATCGCCAAGCCCAGCCCAAGTCCTTGCCCGGCGACACCGTCCCCGCGCCGGAACTCTTCGAAGATCGAGGCCAGCTGATCGGCTTCGATCCCGGGCCCGGTGTCGTGCACCTGGATCACCAGCCGCCCTCCCTGGGCACGCACGCCCAGCAGCACGCGCCCCGTGCGGGTATAGCGGATCGCGTTGGCGAGGAAGTTCTGCAACACGCGCCGCAGCAGCTGCGGATCGCTGTTGCTCCAGGCGCTGCTGGGTCGATAGCGGAACGCCAGCCCCCGCGCCTCGGCCAGCGCGCGGAATTCGGAGGCCAGCGGATCCAGCACCTCCGCCAGCGGAAACCGGCGCGGCTGTGCCACCAGCCCTCCGGCTTCCAGCCGCGACATGTCGAACAGGCCGGTCAGCAGGTCGCTGGTGGAATCCAGCGCGCCGCGGATCTGCCCCAGCTGCTCCTGCTGCGATCCGGCAGGCAGCTGTCGCACCAGCGAATCGGTGAACAGCTGCGCCGCATGCAGCGGCTGCATCAGGTCGTGTCCCACGGCGGTCAGGAACCGGCTCTTGGCGTCGTTCGCGCGCTCGGCCTCGCGCCGCGCCTGGTCCAGGCGGGCGGTGCGGTCGGCCACCCGTTGCTCCAGGGTTTCGTTGGCCTGGCGCAGCGCCTCCTCGCCGTGCCGGAACGCGGTGACATCGGTGAACGTGGCCACGAACCCGCCGCCCGGCATCGGGTTGCCGCGGATCTCGATGATCGCCCCGTCCGGGAACCTGCGCTCGGTCACGTACGGAGTACCCATGCGCATGTGGGCCAGGCGCTTGTCGACCTCCTGCTGCACGTTGCGGCCATGCACAAGCCCGGCCTGCACGTTGTAGGCCACCAGCCCGGCCACCGGCACGCCCACCCGCAGCATTTCCTGCGGATAGTCGAACAGCTCCGCGTAGCGCGCGTTCCAGGCCACCAGCCGCAGGTCGTAATCCACCACGCTGATGCCCTGGCTCATGTTCTCCAGCGCCGCCTCCAGCACGCGTTGGTTGAAGCGCAGATCCTGCGAAGCTTCACCCACGATGGTGGCCACCGTGTCCAGGTCGGGCCCCGCTTCGCGCCGCGCCGCATCCAGCAGCAGCCGGGCCGATGCACTGCCCAGTACCGCCGACAGCTCACGCTCCAGCCGCGCCTCGAACACCGCCGGAACCGGGCCGCTGGCCGGCGCCTGTTCCAGCACCTGGTCCACCAGCGCCGGCGGAAGGAACCGGCGTCCCGCCCGGCGCAGCGTCTGCCGGTCGGCGGTGCCGCGGCGGCGGTCACCCTCGCGCTGCTCGGCCAGCCCCACCAGCACGGTCACCAGCGTGCCGACGAACAGCGTGGCCCCGACCGCCCGTCCCAACCGGCTCCAGCCTGTCAGTCCGAACAGCCCGTCCGGTGACAGCCACGCCTGCCCGAACGGCGCCTGCACCAGGGCTGCCGGGCTCTCCACCAGCGCCGGCACCAGCATCACCCAGGCCCACACCGCAAACGCGGCCACCACGCCAGCATTCGCCGCCCGGGCCGGGGTGTGCGGCCGCCACGCGGCAAAGCCCAGGGCCGGTGCCAGCGTAGCCAGGGCTGAGAACGACACCGCGCCGATATCGGCCAGCATCTCGCTCTCGCCCACCACCCGCCCATAGGCCCAGGCCAGCAGCATGATCGCCACGATGCCCGCGCGCCGCAGCAGCAACAGGCCGCCACGGTGATCGCGCTCGCCGGTGCCGCTGCGCGACCACGCACCACGCAGCAGACCCGGCGCGAACCAGTGGTTGCCGATCATCAGGCTGAGGGTCAACGTGCTGACGATCACCATGCCGGTGGCCGCGCTGAGTCCGCCGAGGAACGCGAACAGCGCAATCCCATTCGCCCCCTGCGACAGCGGCACGGCCAGCGCATACATATCCGAAGGCACGCTATCGCCCAGCAGGGCCATGCCCGCCCTGGCCAGCGGCAGGCCGGGAATGGCGATCAGCAGCAGGTACAGCGGGAACTGCCAGCGCGCGGTGCGCACGTGGGCCTCATCCCGGCATTCCACCACCGCCACATGGAACTGGTGCGGCAGGATGAACATGGCCAGCCCCCCCAACAGCACCAGCGGGATCAGTCCCCCGGTGGCCGGCCCTGCGGGAGAGACAAGCGTCGGCGCGGCGGGCACCTCCGGCAGCGGCCCCAGCGCCAGCCACACGAACGCACCCAGTGCCAGCATGGCCCCCAGCTTGAACAGCGACTCGAACGCCAGCGCCAGCACCAGCCCGCGGTTGTGCCCCGCGGCGCTCACCCGGCGGGTGCCGAACAGCATGGTGAACAGCGCCATCGCCAGGGCCACGTACAGCGCGCTGTCGCGCCACGGCGGCACCTGGGCCACATCAACCACCGCGGCGCCGGTGAGCGTGCCGAAACTCATGGTCACCGCCTTCAGCTGCAGGGCGATGTAGGGAATCAGCCCCAGCGCTGCCACCAGGGTGATGGTGGCGGCCAGCCACGCGTTCTTGCCCAGGCGCGTGGCGATCAGGTCGGCCAGCGAGGTGGCGTTGCTTTCCCGCGCCAGCCGCACCAGGCGCATCATGAACATGAAGGCCAGGGTGTAGAACAGGATCGCGCCGAGGAACGTGGGCGGCAACGGCCAGCCGTGCCGGGTCGCCTGGGTGATCGTGCCGTAGAAGGTCCACGAGGTGCAGTGCACCGCCAGCGACAGCACGTACACGTGCCGCCAGTGGCGGGCGAAGGCCTGTGGATGGCGCTCGCCGAACAGCGCAGCGGAAAACAGCACGCCCAGCCACAGCAGCGCCGCCAGTCCAACCGCCCCCACGCTCAGCATGCCCGCCTCACCCCTGTCTGCTGCTCCCCATGTCGCCCGGCGCGGCGCGACCCGGCGAGCATAGCGCAGCCCCCTGCCCGTCCGCGGCGCGGATCGGAGTAACCTTGAGTCTGGTCAAAGCAGCCCTGGGCCAACGCCCCGGAGAAGCGTCATGGCAAGACAGACAGATCCCGGCCCCTACGTGCTGGATGAGCGCCTGGCGGAGGATTCCCACCCTGTCCACCTGCTGCCGCTGTGCGAGCTGCGGCTGATGGACGACGCCAATTACCCCTGGCTGGTGCTGGTACCGCGGGTGGCCGGCGTGCGCGAGCTGATCGACCTGGCCGCGGACCAGCGCCGGGCGCTGTCGGACGAGACCGACCTGGCGCTGGGCCTGCTGCAGCAGGGTTTCCGCCCGCACAAGCTCAACGTGGCCGCGCTCGGCAATCTGGTTCACCAGCTGCATGTGCACGTGATCGCGCGGTTCGAGGACGACCCGGCCTGGCCGGCGCCGGTGTGGGGCCGGGTGGCTGCGCGGCCCTATACGCCCGAAGCCCTGGTGGAGCGCATCGCCGCCCTGCAGGCCCTGCTCCCCCGGTAGGAGCGCGCCACGCGCGAAGCCGCGTGAACGCACCTGCTCCCAATCAGGTGCGCGGCAGGGTGACCCCGGTCTGCCCCTGGTACTTGCCGCCGCGGTCCCGGTACGAGGTTTCACATACCTCGTCGGACTGGAAAAAAAGCATCTGCGCCACGCCCTCGTTGGCATAGATCCGCGCCGGCAGCGGCGTGGTGTTGCTGAACTCCAGGGTCACGTGGCCTTCCCATTCGGGTTCCAGCGGGGTCACGTTGACGATGATCCCGCAGCGGGCATAGGTGCTTTTACCCAGGCACACCACCAGCACATCGCGCGGGATGCGGAAATATTCCACCGTGCGCGCCAGCGCGAACGAATTGGGCGGGATGATGCAGACATCGTCCTCGATATCCACGAAGCTCTTCGGATCGAAGTGCTTCGGATCGACGATGGTGGAATTGATGTTGGTGAACACCTTGAACTCGCGCGAACAGCGCACGTCATAGCCGTAGCTGGAGGTGCCGTAGCTCACGATCCGCTGGCCGTCCTCGGCGTGCTTCACCTGGCCGGGCTCGAACGGCTCGATCATGCCGTCGGGAACCTCGGACATGCGCCGGATCCAGCGATCGCTCTTGATGCTCATGCAGTGATATTCCTTGGCGGCAGCGGTGTTCAGCCGCGCATTGTAGCCGCCATGGGCGCGGCAGCGGAGCCCGCCGCGCCCGGCACCCGGCTTACAGCAGGGAGGCGGAAATAGAGGTTTTCGCCCGCGGGCGCTTCTCCAGCTCCTCGATCAGCCGCCGGGCCACATCGCGGTAGGCCTGCGCCGCGGTGGAATCGGGCTGCGCGGCCACCAGCGGCGTGCCAACGTCACCCTGCTCGCGGATCCTCGCCTCCAGCGGCAGCGACCCAAGCAGCGGCACGCCGTACTTTTCAGCCATCTGCATTGCGCCGCCCTGCCCGAACAGATGCTCCACGTGGCCGCAGTTGCTGCACACGTGCTGGGCCATGTTCTCCACCAGGCCGAGCGTGGCGATCTCGACCTTTTCGAACATTTTCAGCGCCTTGCGCGCGTCCAGCGTGGCCACTTCCTGCGGCGTGGTCACGATCACCGCGCCGGCCACCGGGATCTTCTGCGCCAGGGTCAGCTGGATATCGCCGGTGCCCGGCGGCAGGTCCACGATCAGGTAATCCAGGCCTTCCGCCCCGCCCCAGCGGGTGTCAGCCAGCAGCTGGCTCAGCGCCGAGGTGGCCATCGGGCCCCGCCAGATCATCGGCGTATCGGCCTCCACCAGCAGGCCGATCGACATCGCTTCCAGACCGTGGGCGCGCAGCGGGATGATGGATTTGTTGTCCGGGCTCTCCGGGCGGCCCGACAGGCCGAGCATGGTGGGGATGCTCGGACCATAGATATCCGCATCCAGCACCCCTACCCTGGCCCCGGTGGCGGCCAGGGCCAGCGCCAGGTTGACCGACGTAGTGGATTTGCCCACCCCGCCCTTGCCGGAGCCGACCGCGATGATGTTGCGGACGTTGGGGAGTGGTTTGAGCTCCCCCTGGACTGCACGCGCCTGAACTGACATCGAAAATTCCTGATTGGATCGTACCCCCATTCTACGCGCCGACAGTGCTGCCGACCGGACGCAACGGGACCGCCCTGCAGCCGATGTTGATCGCACGCCGCACTCGGGGGACTATCGGCCAGTGGCCCCAGGCCCAACACAGTCAAGACTCCGGGGAAAACTCATGACCAGATCCAGAGCGCTCTCTGCGCTGTTCGCCTGCCTCGCCCTCACAGGTGGTAACGCTTCCGCACAACAACCCATTCCAATCGACCTGCTGGCCCGCACCCCGGAGATCCAGTCGGTGTCCATGAGCACGGATGGCAGGAACCTCGTCGGGCTGGTGTCTGCACCCGGCAGCAACCATCGGGATACCGCGTTGGCCACGTGGAACCTCGACGACCCGGATTCAGGGCCCACCATCACCCCTTCCGGCGACCGGATGAAATTCGTCGCCGCCGATGCAATGAAAGCGGACCGAGTGCTAGTCATCGGACGCCAGGAATGGACCGGACAGCTGGCCGGCTGCGGAGAGGGCCGCCGCTCCGGCGCCACCCGCACATTTGTCACCAAGGCATATCTGACCGACACCTCGCACTCGAATTTCAGCGAAGCCTTCGCCGACAACACCCGGCGCATCGGCGTCAGCGAGGATATGCAGCGGTGTCTGGAAATCGGCGGAACGGCCAGTCTCGTAAACCGGCTGCCGCTGGATCCGGACAACGTCATCGTCATGCAGGTCAATGCCCTGACGCTGTCCGGCAACTACTATCTCTACAACCTGCGGACGGGTGAAACCAGCCTTCTACTGCGCGCGGGCGGCAGGAGCAGCCCCGGGCTGTTCAACCCCCGCGACGGGAGCCTGCTTACCCGCACCCAGCTGGAGCCGATTGGCCCGGGCGAATACGAACAGCGGATTCTCATCTACAATCCGGAGACCGGACAGTTCGATACCCATGACAATCTCACCCGCCGACTGAGCGAGCGCCACACGGTGGAAATCGTGGGCATGGATGAGAGTACTGGCAACTTCCATGTCCTTACCGACCTGTTTTCCGACAAAGTCCAGGCCTGGGTCTACGACCCTGTTCGCCGGAAGTTCGAGGATGAGCCGCTGGTGGCCCACCCGGAATATTCGATTTCCAGCCTGATCATCGGAACGCGTCCCAGCAACTTCAATCAGATCCTCGGATTCACTGTGGATGGGCCGCAGCGCCAGTCCGTCTATGTCGACCCGCAGATGGGGGCAATCCACGAATCGCTTCGTCAAGCCTATCCGGACCAGAACGTTGTCATCAGTGACTACAACGATGACCTGTCCCGGGTGTTGTTCACTACCCAGAGCCATCGCTACCCGCCGGCATACCACCTTCTACTTGACCGTGAGCGTGTCATGACCGTTGGCACTCAGCGACCACAGATCAATCCGGAAGATATTGGCGAGCAACGCTGGATCACCTATTCCGCACGCGATGGAGTGACCATACCCGCGATTCTGGATCTTCCTGCGGACTGGAAAGAAGGGGATGCCCCGCTGCCCGCAATCATCCATCCCCACGGTGGGCCCTGGGCACGCGACTACGCCGGTTGGGACGGAAGCGGATGGGTACCATTCCTTACCTCTCGGGGCTTTGCCGTGCTACGTCACCAGTACCGGGGGTCGGCAGGCTTCGGCCGCGATCTGTGGCTGGCCGGCGACGCCGAGTGGGGCCAGAAGATGCAGGACGACAAGGATGACGGTGCCGCGTGGATGGTCGAACAGGGCATCGCTGACCCGGACCGCCTCGCCATCTTTGGCTATTCGTACGGGGGGTTCGCAGCCGCGGCCGCGGCGGTTCGTCCCGACAGCCCCTACAAGTGCGCCATCTCCGGCGCGCCGGTCACCGACCTTGCCCGCCTCAGCACCTCGTGGAGCGACAACCGCCTGCAGCGCATCCTCCAAGGGGTGACCGTCGCAGGCATGGATCCCTTGCGACATGCCGACCGCGCCAACATCCCGGTGCTGCTCTACGTCGGCGACCGTGACGTACGGACGCCGGCCCTGCATGCCCGCAATTTCTACAATGCGATCAGAGGTCATGTGCCTGCCCGTTTCGAGTTGATTGCCGACATGCCTCACAGCCTTCCCTGGTATTACGGCCACCATGAGCAGACATTAAGCCTCATCGAGGAGTTCCTGAATGGGGAGTGCGGACTCGCGTCACGATGATGCCTAACACATTAGAACTCGAAATTGATGAGCCAAGTGTTGCTACCGGGTTACGGAATGTAGATACTCCGTTAACCCGGACTTAACAGTTGTCCGGATTTAAAACTTTTTTGGGGACTCGGGGAAGAGAGCAATGCGTAGAAAGAGCA
>DXCY01000235.1 GCA_019115725.1 Candidatus Luteimonas excrementigallinarum | reverse complement strand
GTGCACCTTCGGGTGCAGGGTCTTGACCCGGCCGTCCATGATCTCGGGGAAGCCGGTCACCTCGGACACGTCGCGCACGGCCAGGCCGGCGTCGCGGATCGCCTTGGCGGTGCCGCCGGTCGACAGCAGCTCCACGTTGCGGGCGGCCAGGGCGCGGGCGAGTTCGATCAGTCCGGTCTTGTCGGACACGGACAGCAGTGCCCGGCGGACGGGCAGGCGGTCAGGGCTGGTCATGGATTCAGTTCAGGCCGTATTCGCGCAGCTTCCTGCGCAGGGTGGCGCGGTGGATGCCGAGCATGCCCGCGGCACGGCTCTGGTTGCCATCGCAATGATTGAGGACCTCGATGAACAAAGGGATCTCAAGCTCGCGCAGCGCGATCTGGTACAGGTCGTCCGTACCGCTGCCGTTGAGATCGCCCAGGAAGCGCCGGATCGATTTGGCCACGTGATCGCGCAGGGGCGTCCGCGGGCCGGAGAGATTGGCGGCTGGAGGGCGTTCGGAGGAGTCCAATGTTCTTCCCGGTGTTGCGTTGCAGCGCTTGCCGCCAGCGACTGCGGCCGCGAGCGCGGCCGGGGTGCGGCAAGGGGCAGGCCAGTCTATCCCGCCGGGGCGGCGGGTGCCAATGCACGGGACGTGCCGGGAGGGGAATTCAGTGGAAGCGGAAGTTGAATGCCACCGCGTGCGGCGAGGGTTCCACGATCTCCAGCCCGATCGCCGCCGACTCGCCGCTGGCCAGGGTGACGTTGGCAGGCGGCTGGAGCAGGTATTCGGCCGGCTCGAAGGTGCGCAGGCCCAGGGTGCGGCCATCGATGTCCGACAGGCTCAGGGTGATGCGCGGCCAGGCCTGGGCCTTGCGCGCGTCGTTGCGGATGGTGGCGCTGACCTGGAGCACGCCGTGGCGGCCTTCGACCGGGCGCACGTCACGCTGCTCGACGGTGAGGGTGGCCGGGTCACGCCAGGCGGGCAGCTGGCAGCGGAGCACGGCGCACAGCCCGGCCACCACCGGTCGCCAGGCAGCGTGCTGGGCAAGGCGGGCGCGTTCGGCCAGCAGCAGCTGGACCACCAGCAGCAGTGCCAGCCCGGCGGCCACGGCAATCATCCGCCGGCTCGGTGCGGTTGCGGTGTCTGCCTGGCTGGGTTGGGCGAAACGCGGGGCGGCGCGGGGTGCAGGGGCGGCTGTGGGGTCGGAGATGGAGCCGGAGGCATCCTTATCCGTGTCCGTATCCGCGTCGGGGCGGGTGTCCGTCTCCGCGTCCGAAGCGGGGTCCTCGTCATCGGATCCGCCGGCTTCTGGAATCGCTGGGATCGCTGCCGCGGGTGCCGGATTTGACTGTTCGGCTTCAGCGGATGCGTCCGGGATGATCGGCGTCGCTTCGTCTTCATCCACCTTGCCCGCGCCCTCAACCGCCTCCTCTGCCGTGCCGGATGCTTCGGCGGCTTCTTCCGGCGAGTCTGGCAAGTCTGGCGTGGAGCGGGCCAGTCGCAGCGGTACGAACACCGGCGCGACGGGCTGGGCTGCCGTCGATGGTGCCGGCGCGGGCGAGGGCGGCGTGGCCAGCGGCGGCGTGACGAATGCGGGCAGCGGGCGGGCAGTGGGGGCCGGTGCCGGTTTGGCAGCCGGTCCAGGGCTGGACGCGGCGCCGTCAGGATCGTCCAGCAGTCCGAACCGGCAGCTCGGGCAGCGCTCGGGCGGCAGGTCGGTGGCGAGGTTGGTGGCCACCAGCGCGCCGCAGTTCGGGCAGTTGATGAACATGGCGCCTATTCAATCACGCCGGCGCACCGCGTCGATGCGAACCCAGTCTCCTTCCCGGGCCAGGGCGAGGTTTTCAAACCACGGCCGGTAGCGCCGCAGCAGCGCTTCTTCCTGGCCATCGAGGATCCCCGACAGGGCGATCCTGCCGCCCGGTGCGGTGTGCCCGGCCAGGGTGTCGGCCAGGCCGTCCAGGGCCGAGGCGAGGATGTTGGCGACCACCACTGGATAGGTGCGGGCGGGCGACGCCTGCGGCGGATGCAGCTCCAGCGCGGCGGACAGCCCGTTGCGCTCGGCGTTGTCGCGGCTGGCGGCAAGCGCCTGCGGATCGTTGTCCACGCCGACCGCGCTGCCGGCTCCCAGCCGCAGCGCGGCCAGGGCGAGGATGCCGCTGCCGCAGCCGTAGTCCAGCACCTGGGCACCTGTCAGCACGCCTTCGTCAGCCAGTGCGTCCAGCCACTGCAGGCACAGCGAGGTGGTGGGGTGGGTGCCGGAGCCGAACGCGAGGCCCGGGTCGAGCCGGATAACCGCGGCGTCCGCCTCCTGTGCGGCCTCGGGCAAGGCATGGTTCCACGGCACGATCCAGGTGCGCCGGCCGAAGTGCAGCGGCGCGTAGGTATCCATCCAGGCCCGTTCCCAGTCCTGGTCCTCGATGTTCTGGAACCGCACCCGGGTCCAGTCCAGTGCCGGGTCGAAGGCCTCGAGCGCCGCCAGCAGGGCCAGGCCGTCGGCATCGTGGGGAAACAGCGCGCTCAGCGAGAGCGAGCGCCACAGCGGGGTTTCCCCCACGCCGGGCTCGAGGATCGCGGACTCGTTGGTGGTGTCGGCGTCGGCATCGAGCAGGGTCACGGCCAGGGCGCCCACGTCTTCGAGCGCGCGCTCGTAGCGGGGCTGCTCCGATTCGCTGCAGCGCAGGGCCAGTTCCAGGTAGGGCATGGAGCTTTTTTCCGGATGAAAAGGGGGGAGGAGAGACAGGCATGGTGCGTGGCCCGGCGCGCGGGGTAAAGCGCGGGGTGCGGCGCCGCGGCCCGGCGGTCGTTCAGGCCCGCTGCCCGGTTTGATTTACCATCACCGGTTCCGGAACTGCGGTTGGCCCGGCGGTCGCCGCGACTGATATCCGATGGACATGATGTTCTCCCGCCCGATGTTTTCCCGCCCGGCCGCGGTCTGCGCCCTGCTGGCGGCACTGCTGTTGGCAGCGCTGCTGCTGAAGGCGGGGTTCGGCCTGCGCGGCGACGGGGCGGAGCGTGGGCCGGACGGGGGCAATGCGCCGGCAGCTTCTTCTACGGCACTGGAACCGGATGTGGGCGGGCCGGCGCAGGAGGCGTGGACCTGGACGCCCGCGGCGGTGGCTTCTGCGCCTCAAGCCGTGGCAGCGCCCGCAGCGCGGCGCACGGCCAGCCTGGGTGAGGCGTTCGAGGCTGCCGATGACCTGCACGCGTTCCTGCAGCGGCTCCTGCCCGCTGCGCAGTCGGGCAATGCCGAGGCGGCATGGATGGCCAGCCGGGTGTACGACTACTGCGCCGCGCACGCCCGGGATCCGTCCGGCTTCGCCCGCGACACCGCCCAGCTGGGCAGCATGGGGCTGGCCACTTCGGCGTCGATGGTGGCCGCGCGTGACCGCGTGGCCCATCGCTGCCGGCAGTTTGCGCCGGTGGACGGCATCGATCGCGACCTGGTGCTCTGGTACCGGGTGGAGGCGGCCGAAGCGGGCAGCCTGCCGGCCGAGGCGGCGCTGCTGGCCATGGGCGAACCGCTGGGCGAGGGCGTTGAATACCGCAGCGATCTGGTTGACCGGGTCGAAGCCTCGGCGGATCCGGAAGCGTTTTCCGCGCTGGCGCCGGCGATGGGCCTGGCGGCCAGCGGGGATCCCGCCCTGGCCGGCCGGGTGGCGGGCACGCCGATGGCCGAGCTGGCCTGGCAGCTGGGCGCGTGCGCGCTGGGCCTGGACTGCACGGCGGAAGGCGCGCTGATGACTGCCTACTGCGCGAACGGGGGCGTCTGCTCCCGCGATGCGCGCCAGGATTTTCCCGCGTTCGTCCACGATACCGCGCTGCCGCGGCGTGGGCGGGCTGCACTTGACGAGATGGTTGGCTCGCTGTTGGGCGAGGGAGTACCGCGATGACGAAGCACCACGCGATGAAGAAAAGTGTCCTGCCGCGCCTGCGGTTCTGGCTGTGGGTGGCCCTGTTTGGCGGCTATTCGGTGACCGCCGTGGGGGTCATGGTCCATGCGCTGGCCGGCAAGGAGCACGACAGCCTCTCCCAGGTCGCGGTGACCAGCGTGGATTCTGCGGCCGAGGCGCGCATTGGCGGCGCGGCCCAGCTCGCCGCCGTGTACCGGGCCCAGAGCGGTACGCCGTTCTCCGCGCTGCCGCCGGGCAGCACCTTCAAGATCATCTGGCCCGACGGTTCCAGCGAATACGTCACTGTGGTCAGCCAGTCGTCGGTGGCCGGGGTACAGCTGCTGCCCGACACCCAGATGCGTGCCTGCGAGGCGATGACCCCGGCAGGCGAGCTGCAGTCGGTGCCGGTGCTCATCGAGGATGGGGCCGCCGCCACCGGGGCCGAGGCGCGCTGAGCGGCGCCTCCGCCCGGGGTAGCCCGCGTCCTGCCCCGCGCGCGGCGGGGCAGGGAGTTGTCAGCTGATCGAGAGCGACTTGTCGCGACGTTCGGCCAGGCGCTTTTCCAGGTAGTGGATGTTCTGCCCGCCCTGCTGGAAGCCGACGTCACGCATGATCCGCTGGTGCAGCGGGATATTGGTCTTGATGCCGTCGATGACCATCTCGCTCAGGGCCACGCGCATGCGGCAGATCGCCTGCTCGCGGTCCGCGCCGTGCACGATCAGCTTGCCGATCATCGAATCGTAATCCGGCGGCACGCGGTAGCCCGCGTAGATGTGCGAATCCACCCGCACGCCGGCCCCGCCAGCAGCATGGTAGTGCTGGATCATGCCCGGTGAGGGCAGGAAGCTGTCCGGATCCTCGGCGTTGATGCGGCACTCGATCGCATGTCCGCGCAGCACCACGTCTTCCTGGCGGATCGACAGCGGGCGTCCGGCGGCGATCAGCAGCTGCTCGCGGATCAGGTCGATGCCGGTCACCATCTCGGTCACCGGGTGCTCCACCTGGATGCGGGTGTTCATTTCAATGAAGTAGAAGCGGCCCTTCTCGTACAGGAACTCGAAGGTGCCGGCGCCGCGGTAGCCGATGCGCAGGCACGCTTCCACGCACACCCGGCCGATCTCGGCGCGCTGCTCGTCGGTGATGCCCGGGGCCGGGGCTTCTTCCACCACCTTCTGGTGGCGGCGCTGCATCGAGCAGTCGCGCTCGCCCAGGTGGATGGCGTTGCCCTGGCCGTCGGCCAGCACCTGGATCTCGATGTGGCGCGGATCCTCGAGAAACTTCTCCATGTACACCACGTCGTTGCCGAACGCCGCCTTGGCCTCCGACTTGGTGGTGGAGATGGCGTTGGCCAGCGCGGCCTCGGTGTTGACCACGCGCATGCCGCGCCCGCCGCCGCCGCCCGAGGCCTTGACGATCACCGGGTAGCCGATTTCGCGGGCCAGCTTGATGTTGACAGCGGCGTCGTCGCCCAGCGGGCCGTCGGAGCCGGGCACGCACGGCACGCCCGCGTCCTTCATTGCCTTGATCGCGGCCACCTTGTCGCCCATCAGGCGGATGGTGTCGGCCTTGGGACCGATGAAGATGAAGCCCGATTCCTCCACCCGCTCGGCGAAGTCGGCGTTCTCGGCCAGAAAGCCGTAGCCGGGGTGGATGGCCTGGGCGTCGGTGACCTCGGCCGCGGCGATGATCGCCGGCATGTCCAGGTAGCTGCGCGCCGACGGCGCCGGGCCGATGCACACCGACTCATCGGCCATGGCCACGTGCTTGAGGTTGCGGTCGACGGTGGAATGCAGCGCGACCGTGCGGATGCCCAGCGCATGGCAGGCACGCAGGATGCGCAGGGCGATTTCGCCGCGGTTGGCGATGACGACTTTGTCGAGCATGGCAGGCCTCAGCCGATCACGAACAGCGGCTGGTCAAACTCCACCGGCTGGCCGTTCTCGCACAGGATCGCGACCACCGTACCGGCCTGGTCGGCCTCGATGGGGTTGAACATCTTCATCGCCTCGACGATGCCGAGCGTGTCGCCCACGGCCACGGTCTGGCCCACGGTCACGAACGGCGGCTTGTCCGGCGAGGGCGAGGTGTAATAGGTGCCCACCATCGGCGAGGTGACCACGTGCCCCGGAGGCAGCTCCGGGCCGGCATCGGCGGTTTCGGCCTCGGCCGGGGCGGCGCGACCGCCGGTGGCGGCCTGCACCGGGGACTGCATGGGCATCACCGGCTCGGTGCGCGGCATCTGGATCAGGGCCGGCGCGGCCACCTGGGCCGGTGCGGCCGGGGTGCGCGACAGGCGCACCGATTCCTCGCCCTCCTTGATTTCAATCTCGGAGAGGTTGCTCGCCTCGAGCAGGTCGATGAGCTTCTTGATCTTGCGAAGGTCCATGTAGGCCTCGTGGATAGCTGGAGTTGGTTGGATGGAGTCAGCGGTCGCCGCCGGCGGCAAGCCGGTCGATCGCTGCGCTCAGCGCCAGGCTGTAGCTGGCCGGGCCGAAGCCGCAGACCACGCCCACGGCCAGGTCGCTGAAATAACTGGTGCGGCGGAAGGGCTCGCGCGCATGCGGGTTGGACAGGTGCACCTCGATGAACGGCAGGGCGACGGCGGCCAGCGCGTCGCGGATCGCCACCGAGGTGTGAGTGAAGGCGGCGGGGTTGATCAGGATGAAGCCGGTGCCGTCGGTGGCTGCGGCCTGGATCCGGTCCACCAGCGCGTGCTCGGCGTTGGACTGGAACGCCTGCAGCGCGTGGCCGGCCGCCGCTGCCTGTTCCTGCAGCCGGGCGTCGATCTGCGCCAGGGTGGCATGGCCATAGATCTCCGGCTCGCGAGTGCCGAGCAGATTGAGATTGGGGCCGTGCAGGAGCAGGAAGTTCGCCATCGGGGCCGAAAGGGTGCCTTCATGAAAACAGGCGCGCAGTCTGCGGCAAACCTGATATTCCTGTCCAGTTCGGCGATCTTACGGGATTTTAAGCGGTTGTTTGAGTTTGGCGGGTTTTTGGCCGCACGGCGCCGCCGCGCCGCGGCAGGCTCATTGCCGGGCCCAGCCGTCGATTTCGCCGTGCTCGAACGGGCCGATGCGCTGCTTGAGCACCTGGCCTTCGGCGGAGATCAGCACCGAATACGGCAGCACCCCGCGCGGGTTGCCCAGGCGCACGCCCGCATCGGCATTGCCGGGGCTGTCGATGCCCTGCGGGTACTGCACCGGCACCTGCGCCAGGAAATCGCGGACCGCCTGCGGATCGTCCAGGGCGATGCCCAGCACCTGGACGCCTTCGGCGCCCTCGGCGCGGGCAAAGCGGTCCAGTTCCGGCATCTCCTCGATGCAGGGCGGGCACCAGCTGGCCCAGATGTTGACCAGCAGCGGCCGTCCGGAAAAGTCATCCGGCAGCGACCATTCGCCCCCTTCCAGGCGGGTGACCGGGAATTCGGGTACCGCATCGCCGCGTTTGGCCACTTCCACCCCTTCGGGCGCCGGCGGGGCATTGGTCTGCAGCACCTGCTGGGCCAGGCGCTGGCCCGGCTCGGTGCGCAGCAGCGGGCCCGGGCCGCTGACCAGCAGGCTGGCCACCACGCCGAGCGTGCCGGCCGCCAGGGCCACCAGCAGGATCCGCGGCGTGGTCAGCTTCATCGGGTGGCCCGGCGCAGGGCGCCAATGGCGATGTCATCGGTCAGCAGCGCCGGCAGCACCTCGCCGGGGCCGCCGCCAGCGGGATACACCACGTACAGCGGCACGCCCACCGCATTGTGTTCCTGCAGGAAGGCGCTGATGGCCGGGTCCACGTTGGTCCAGTCGCCTACCAGGTAGGCGGTACCGGTTTCGGCCAGCGCGGCCTGGAATGGCGCGCGGGCCAGCACCCGCTGTTCGTTGGCCTTGCAGGTCACGCACCAGTCGGCGGTCATGTTCACGAACACCGGCTGGCCCTGCGCGCGCAGGGCGGCCAGGCGCTCGGCCGACCAGGCGCTGGCCTGCGCCTGCGCCTGGTTGCTGTCGGCCGGCGCCGGCTCCAGCCGCGCCACGGCCACCACCGGCACCAGCGCCACCAGCAGGATGGCAATGGCGATCACCCGCCCGGCCACCGAGCCGCTCCAGCGCTTGCGCTCGTACCACCACAGGCCCAGCGCCAGCAGCACCAGGCCGATGGCCACCAGCGCCATCGCATCCACCCCGTGCTGGCGGCCGAGGATCCAGGCCAGCCAGATCGCGGTCAGGTACATGGGGAAGGCCATGAAACGCTGCAGCGTTTCCATCCACGGGCCGGGTCGGGGCAGGCGCGAGGCCAGCGCCGGTACGAATCCGATCAGCAGGAACGGCAGCGCCAGGCCGAGCCCGAGGGCCAGGAACACGGTCATCGCCACCGGCGCCGGGGCGGTGAAGGCGAAGGCCAGCGCGCCGCCCATGAACGGCGCGATGCAGGGGCTGGCCACCACGCAGGCCAGTACTCCGGTGAAGAAATTGCCGCTGCGCCCGCCGCGCGAAGCGAGCCGCTCGCCGGTGGCTCCCAGCCGGCCGCCCATGCTGAACACGCCCGACAGGCTCAGCCCCACCGCGAACATCAGGTACACCAGCAGGGCGACGAACCACGGCTGCTGCAGCTGGAAGCCCCAGCCGAGCGCCATGCCGGCCGAGCGCAGGCCCAGCACCAGCGCGCCGATGGCTGCGAAAGCGCTCAGCACGCCCAGCGTGTACCAGCAGGCATGGCTGCGCGCGCTGGCCCGGCTGGCGCCGCTCTGCGCCAGTCCCACCACCTTCAGCGAGAGGATCGGCAGGACGCAGGGCATCAGGTTGAGGATCAGTCCGCCGAGCAGGCCCAGGGCCAGTGCGCTGAGCAGGCCGCCGCGCGGCAGCGGGGGCGCGGTGCTGCGTGCGGCGTTGTCGGCCGAGGCGTCGGCGGCGGGCGGGGTGGCGGGAGCGGGGTCGTCAACGGGCTTTGCGGAGGCGGGATCGCCGGCGGCGCCGGCTGGCGTGCCGGTACCGGTGTCAGTGCCTGCGTCAGCAGCAGACGTGTCGTCTGCCACAGCGGGTGCCGTGTCCGGATCCGCGGCCACCGGATCTGCGCTGCCGGCCGGCAGTGCCACCTGCACGCTGCGGGTCATCGGCGGGTAGCAGATGCCCTCGTCCTGGCAGCCCTGGAAGGTGGCGGTCAGGGTGAGCTCGGCCGGGTCGCCATGGCTGCGCTGCACCGGCAGCGGCACATCGATCTGGTCGAAGTACACCACCGTGTCGCCGAAGTACGGGTCGCTGTGGTCTACGCCGACGGGCCAGCGCGGCTGGCCGGCCGCAATCCCGGGAGCGCCTTCAATGCGGAAGCTGCTGCGGTCGCGGTAGAGGTAATAGCCGCGCGCCGGGGTGAAGCGCATCAGCAGGGTGTTGCCATCGCCCACGATGGCCTCGAAGCCGAACGCCTGCTCTTCCGGCAGCGGCAGCGGCTGGGAGGAGCCGTCCATGCCGGTGCCGATAGCTGCCGGGCCCGGTGCACCGCCCTGCAGGGCGCGGCCCAGCGCCGCCAGGCCGTCGCTACCCGGCGCGGCGGCGGTGGCCGGTGGCAGGTTCACCGTGACGTTGCGGGTGTCGGGCGGGTAGCACACGCCGATATCGGCGCAGCCCTGGTAGCGCACCCGCAGCTGCAGTTGCTGCGTGCCCGGCGCGGCCCGGCCCTCGAGCACGCCGGTCACCTGCTGGCGATAGGTCTCGACCTCGCCAAAGAACTCGTCCACATGGGGAATGCCATCCGGCCAGCGCGCCTCGACGGCATCGAAGCCCTCGGCGCTGGCGCCCATGCGGTGGCGGTACAGGTAGTAGCCATCGGCGACGTCGAAGCGGATTTCGATCCGGCCGCGGTCGGTGGCCTGGGCGCTGAGGCGGAAGGCCTGTTCGATCGGCAGCAGCTCGTCCGGATCAACGCCGGCGGCCTGCGTCGCGCCGCCCAGCAGGGTGGCGGCGAGCAGCAGCATGCGCAGCCGGAGAAGCAGCGTGGTCACGCGGGCTGGTCCCCGCTGGTTTCGCTGGCGATCCACTCCAGATAGCCGGCCAGGCCGCCGGCCGACTCGAGCGCGATCACCTCGGGCAGCTCGTAGGGGTGCAGCGCCACGATCCGCGCGGTCACCGCTTCCAGGTGCCGGGGCGTGGTCTTGATCAGCAGCATCGCCTCGCTGCCGGTTTCCACAGCGCCCTGCCACCGGTACACGGATTCAACTCCGGGCAGCAGGTTGACGCAGGCGGCCAGCCGCCGTTCCACCAGATCGCGGGCGATGCGCGTGGCGCTGGCGCGATCGGGGCAGTTGGACAGGCAGAGCAGGGCGGGGGCAGCGGACAAGGCAGGCGTGCACGGTGCGATTGAAGCCATAGGGTAACGCGGGCAGGGGGCAATAACCCGCGTGGAACGGTTCGTCCCGGCGCGCTCGGGGGCTGTTTTCATGGCGCCGTGGACGCGGCGATATAAACTGTCGCGGTGACCGCCACATGACACCGGGCGCCTGCCTGGTCCGGACCCTGCCCGGCAGGGGCGTTGTGTGGCGCATTCCCCCCATCGTCCAAGAATCGATTCCATGTCCAGACTCCTTCGCCCTGTTCTCGCCCTGATGCTGTTTGGCTGCGCTTCCCAGGCTTTGGCCCAGGTGGAGGTGGGTGGCGCGGTGTCGGTGACCCGCGATTCGGAGACCACCGGCATCGCCGCGGTGGCCTGGCAGCCCTACTGGCGCGACGCCTGGAACGGGCAGCTGCGCTGGGATATCGGTGCCATGTATGTCTTCGGGCGCGACGATACCCGTCTGGATCTGGATGAAGATGTGGTGGTGGCCCACGGTGGCCTGCGCTGGGAGCACGCCAGCGGCTTTACCGCCGGGTTCGGCGCCGGCCTGCAGGTGGGTCACACCGATGCGCTGTCGGGCAACCCGCAGTTCGTCAGCACCGTGGGCTGGCGCTGGGACCGCTTCGCCCTGCTGGCCCGCCATATTTCCAACGCCAGCATCAAGCAGCCCAACGACGGCGAAACCATGCTGATGGCCACCTGGCGGTTCTGAACCCGGCCATACAGCCGTCAGCCGTATACCAGCGGCACCCGTTTCAGGCCTGACAGCAGCCGGTAGGGGCTGGTGCCTGCGTGCGCGGCAACCTCCGCCACCGGCAGATTGGGGCCCCACAGTTCCACCGGAGTGCCCACCGCCGCCTGTGGGTGATCAGTGAGGTCGATGGTGAGCATGTCCATGGACACCCGGCCGATCAGCCGGCTGCGGCGCCCGTCCACCAGTACCGGCGTGCCGGCGGGCGCGTACTGGGCATAGCCGTCGGCGTAGCCCATGGCCACCACCCCGACCCGGGTGGGGCGGTCGGTGACGAAGCTGCCGCCGTAGCCGATCGGTTCGCCGGCGCCGAGCTCGCGCACGGAAATCACCGCTGACTCCAGGTGCATGGCCGGGCGCAGGGCCTCGGCCGCCGGGCAGGGCGCATCCAGCATGTGGGTGCCATAGAGCATCAGTCCGGGCCGGCCCCAGCCGCGGCGCGCCTGCGGCCAGGCCATGAGCGCCGCGGAATTGGCCACGCTTGCAGTGGCGGTGTCGGGCAGTGCGGTCAGTGCCTGGTCGAACTGGGCCAGCTGCTCGGCGGTGCGTTCCTCGGCAAGCTCGTCGGCGCGGGAGAAATGGGTCATGGCCACCAGGGCGCCGATGCCCTCCAGCGTCCGCAGGCGCTGCCACGCGTCGGTGAATCCGGCGGGCGTCAGGCCCAGCCGGTGCATGCCGCTGTCCAGCTTCACCCACACCTGTTCCGGGCGGGCGCCCCGGTGGCGTTCCAGCGCCTCCACCTGCCAGGGAGAAGCCGCCACGGTCCACAGCCCGTGGCGCTGGATCAGGGCCAGCTCGTCGGTATCGAAGAAGCCTTCCAGCAGCAGGATCGGCGCGCGGATGCCGGCTTCGCGCAGCGCCAGGGCCTCTTCGATGCAGGCCACGCCGAAGCCATCAGCCTCGCCGTCGAGCGCCTGCGCGCAGCGGACCGCGCCGTGGCCGTAGGCGTCGGCCTTGACCACCGCCAGCGCCCGGCCGCCGGCCAGCTGCCGGGCATGGCGATAGTTGGCCTTGAAGGCTTCGAGATCGATCAGGGCGCGCGCAGGTCGCATGGGGGGACTCCAGGAGAACCGGGTTCAGCGTCCGGCGGGCACGACCGGCCAGGGGCGGTCGTAGCGGGAAATATCCAGGCCTTCCGGATCGATAGCCGGGGTGCGGCCATCCACCAGATCCGCCAGATAGCGCGCCGACCCGCAGGCCATGGTCCAGCCCAGCGTACCGTGGCCGGTGTTGAGCAGCAGGTTGGAATAACGGGTGGGGCCGATCACCGGCGGACCGTCCGGGGTGGAAGGCCGCAGGCCGCTCCAGAATTCGGCCTCCTCCAGGTTGCCGCCTTCCGGGTACAGGCTGCGTACCACCAGCTCCAGGGTCTGGCGGCGGCGCGCCGGCAGCGACAGGTCATAGCCCGACACCTCGGCCATGCCGCCGACCCGGATGCGGTCGTTGAAGCGGGTGATCGCCACCTTGTAGCTCTCGTCGAGCACGGTGGACACTGGCGCCATGTCCGGGTTGCTGATCGGGATGGTCAGCGAATAGCCCTTGAGCGGATACACCGGCAGGCGGATGCCCAGCGGCGCCAGCAGGCGCGGCGACCAGCTGCCCAGGGCCAGCACGTAGCGGTCCGCCGTTTCCAGCTTCCCGTCGATCCGCACGCCGGTCACCTGGTTGCCGCCGGCCTGCAGCGCCTCGATCTGCTGCCCGTAGCGGAATTCCACCCCCTGCTGGCGCGCCAGTTCGGCCAGGCGGGTGGTGAACAGATGGCAGTCGCCGGTTTCATCGCCGGGCAGGCGCAGCGCTCCGGCGAGGCTGTCGCGCACCTTTGCCAGCGCGGGCTCGACGCGGATGATGGCGTCCGCATCCAGCAGCTCATAGCGCACGCCGTACTGCTCGAGCACGGTGATGTCGCGGGCCGCGGCATCCAGCTGCTCGCGGGTCCGGAACAGTTGGGTGGTGCCCAGCGTGCGCTGCTCGTAGTCCAGCCCCAGCTCGCGGCGCAGCTCATCCAGGCTGTCGCGGCTGTACTCGGCCAGGCGCACCATGCGCGCCTTGCTCACTGCATAGCGCGCGCTGGTGCAGTTACGCAGCATCTGCCACAGCCAGCGGTACTGGGCCGGATCGGCGGTGGGGCGGATCGCCAGCGGCGCGTGGCGCGACAGCAGCCAGCCGATGGCCTTGGCCGGAATGCCGGGTGCGGGCCACGGCGAGGCATAGCCCGGCGACACCTGACCGGCGTTGGCGAAGCTGGTTTCCAGCGCCGCGCCCGGCTGGCGGTCGACCACGACCACATCGTGCCCCGCCTGGCGCAGATACCAGGCGCTGGTAACGCCAACCACTCCGGAGCCCAGAACCAGGATGCGCATGCTCATCTACTCGCGTGTCAAGGTGATATTGCAGGTGTACCGTCCAGTATATTTTCGAATGGGCAGTGATATTTTCCGTTTCTGTGATCTCAGGCGGTGGAAAAGCCTGTCAACCCATCTTTTTGAGGAGTCTTGCCATGGCCAGGCGCGGTCTGGACCGGATTGACCGCAGGATCCTGCGCATCCTGCAGCGCGAAGGGCGCATCCCCTTCACCGAACTGGGCGAGCGCGTCGGCCTCTCCACCACCCCCTGCGCCGAGCGGGTGCGGCGGCTGGAGCGCGACGGCGTGATCACCGGCTACCACGCCCGCGTGGCGCCGCAGGCGGCGGAAGCCGCGCTGCTGGTATTCGTGCAGATCAGTCTGGCGTACAAGTCGGGCGATATCTTCGAGGAGTTCCGCCGGGCGGCGCTGAAGCTGCCGCACGTACTCGAATGCCACCTTGTCTCGGGTGATTTCGACTACCTGATCAAGGCGCGGATCTCGGAGATGGCGTCCTACCGCAAGCTGCTCGGCAGCACGCTGCTGACCCTTCCCTACGTGCGCGAGTCGCGCAGCTACATCGTGATGGAGGAGGTCAAGGAGACGCTGGAGCTGCCGCTGGAGGATTGAACGGCTGCGGCGGGGCCTGACGTCCGTCGCCAGCCCGCCACTGTTTGGTCCACTCGGCAACAGGAAACCTCAAAGAGCGGAAATTTTCCCCAACGCCCCTTGAAAAGAAAAAACCCGATCCCATCTCCTGACCACGCCCGGGTCACCGGGTATTTGCTGTCCACGGCTTTGGCACTCTGCCGGGCAGAGTGCTAATATCGCCGCCCATTTTCCAACCCGATCAATCACTTGACGAGGATCGACATGAGCAACATCAAGCCGCTTTACGACCGCGTGGTCATCAAGCGTACCGAAGAAGAAAAGATGTCGGCCGGCGGGATCGTGATCCCGGACTCGGCGACCGAGAAGCCGATCAAGGGCGAAGTTGTCGCCGTCGGCGACGGCAAGGCCCTGGACAACGGCGACGTGCGCGCCCCCAAGGTCAAGGTTGGCGACCAGGTCCTGTTCGGCAAGTACAGCGGCACCGAAGTGAAGCTGGACGGCAACGAATTCCTGGTGGTCCGCGAAGACGACATCCTGGCGATCCTGGGCTGATCCAGCCCGGCGATTCCGACACCCCCAATCACTACATATTCCGGAGTTAGCAAATGGCTGCCAAGGAAATCCGTTTCGGTGAGGACGCGCGCGCAAAGATGGTGCGCGGCGTGAACACCCTTGCCAATGCCGTCAAGGCAACCCTCGGCCCGAAGGGCCGCAACGTTGTGCTCGACAAGAGCTTCGGCGCCCCCACGATCACCAAGGACGGCGTGTCCGTCGCCAAGGAGATCGAGCTGCAGGACAAGTTCGAGAACATGGGCGCGCAGATGGTCAAGGAAGTTGCTTCCAAGACCTCCGACAACGCCGGTGACGGCACCACCACCGCCACCGTGCTGGCCCAGGCGTTCATCCGCGAAGGCTCCAAGGCCGTTGCCGCGGGCATGAACCCGATGGACCTCAAGCGCGGCATCGACCAGGCCGTCAAGGCCGCCGTGGAAGAGCTGAAGAACATCAGCAAGCCCACCGCTGACGACAAGGCGATTGCCCAGGTCGGCACCATCTCCGCCAACTCCGACGAGTCGATCGGCACCATCATCGCCGACGCGATGAAGAAGGTCGGCAAGGAAGGCGTGATCACGGTCGAGGAAGGTTCCGGGCTTGAGAACGAGCTGGACGTGGTCGAGGGCATGCAGTTCGACCGCGGCTACCTGTCGCCGTACTTCGTCAACAACCAGCAGTCGATGTCGGCCGAGCTGGATGATCCGTTCATCCTGCTGCACGACAAGAAGATCTCCAACGTCCGTGACCTGCTGCCCGTGCTGGAAGGCGTGGCCAAGGCCGGCAAGCCGCTGCTGATCGTGGCCGAGGAAGTCGAGGGCGAGGCCCTGGCGACCCTGGTGGTCAACACCATCCGCGGCATCGTCAAGGTCGTGGCCGTCAAGGCCCCGGGCTTCGGCGACCGTCGCAAGGCGATGCTGGAAGACATGGCCGTCCTCACCGGCGGCACCGTGATCTCCGAGGAAGTGGGCCTGCAGCTCGAGAAGGCCACCATCCAGGACCTGGGCCGCGCCAAGAAGGTGCAGGTGACCAAGGAGAACACCACCATCATCGACGGCGCCGGCGACACCCCGGCCATCGAAGCGCGCATCAAGCAGATCAAGGCGCAGATCGAGGAGACCACCTCGGACTACGACCGCGAGAAGCTGCAGGAGCGCGTGGCCAAGCTGGCCGGGGGCGTTGCGGTGATCAAGGTCGGCGCCGCCACCGAAGTCGAGATGGAGGAAAAGAAGGCGCGCGTCGAAGACGCCCTGCACGCCACCCGCGCTGCAGTGGAAGAAGGCATCGTTCCGGGCGGCGGCGTTGCGCTGCTGCGCGCCAAGGCCGCGATTGAAGGCCTGAAGGGTGCCAACGAAGACCAGACCCACGGCATCACCATCGCCCTGCGTGCGATGGAAGCCCCGCTGCGCGAGATCGTCGCCAACGCGGGCGAAGAGCCGTCGGTCATCGTCAACCAGGTCAAGGACGGCTCGGGTAACTTCGGTTACAACGCCGCCACCGGCGAGTTCGGCGACATGGTCGAATTCGGCATCCTGGACCCGACCAAGGTCACCCGCACCGCGCTGCAGAACGCGGCCTCGATCGCAGGTCTGATGATCACGACCGAAGCGATGGTGGCCGAGCTGCCGCAGAAGGACGAGCCGGCCATGCCGGGCGGCGGTGACATGGGTGGAATGGGCGGCATGGGCGGCATGGGCTTCTGATCCCGTCCGTCGCGCATGCGACACCCGCAGTACCGGAAAACCCCCGCAGCGATGCGGGGGTTTTCTTTTTCCGGCGGGCGGCCGGTCAGGACACCGGTCCCTCCGGTCGCTCCGGTTCGGGTGCGCCTCCGGTGCTTTCGTCATCCGGCCCGCGCGCTGCCCGTACCTCATCCAGCATCGCCTTGCGCAGCTCGTCGCCGGGCAGGTTGGAGGCGCGGGCAATGCGGCGCACTTCAGCCGCGTGCTCCGGGTTGAAGCGGCGGTCCGGATCGAGCTTGCGTTGCGCCAGCCGATGCAGGCGCTCACGGCGTTCGGTTTCGTCCCCGATCCGTCCGCGACGACGGAGCCAGCCGATCCCCATCACCACGATCAGCACCAGCCCCAGGTACCCCAGCGGCGGAAAGACGTAGGACACCAGATCCCGGAAGCCGACGAAGCTCAATGCAAACCCCACCAGCACGGTGGCCACGAACACGACGCGGAAGCGCTCGGGCCTGCGCCGGCTGAGCCGCTTGCCCAGCGCATAGAACATCGCCAGCGCGGTATTGAAGATCATGCCGCAGATCACCAGCGCCATCGTCGGACCGAGGGATGGGTGGATGGCATTGACCAGGGTCAGCATCGGCAGGTCGTCCTGGCCGACGGCGTCCACGTGCAGATAGAGCGCAGTCACGCCCAGCATCAGCAGGACCAGGTAGATGATGCCGCCGATCACCCCGCCGAGGCCGGCCACCCGCATGTCCAGCATGCTGCCGCCGATCACGATGGTCATCGACACCGCGGTGATCACGCACAGACCCACGTAGTTGAGCGCGGCCAGCCACCAGTTGGGCACCCCGGTCTGCACGCTGCCGGCGGCCAGCTCCAGCGCCGGGATGTCATAGCTGGAAGTGGTCATGCTCCAGACCGAGGCGGCGACCACGAACACGATCAGGAACGGCGTGATCGCGCCGATGATGGCCGATACCCGGCTGACGTCCAACATGCCCGCCACCAGCACGGCGGCCATGGTGAGCGTGGCGCCAGCCCAGACCGGCCAGCCGAACTGCTGCTCCATGTTGGAACCACCGCCGGCGAACATGACGAAACCGATCGCGAACAGGGTGACGATCGTGCTGGCATCCAGGAACCAGGCAATCCACGGATTGGAGACCCGGCGGAAGACCACCGTGTGTTCGTCCGCCAGCAGGTAGCTGCCCAGCTGCAGCGCAGCGATACCGCTGACAATCAGGATCAGCGCCGCCCCTGCGGCACCGATGATCCCCCAGAGCCCGAACGCAACGAAGAACTGCAGCATTTCCTGTCCGGAGGCGAACCCGGCGCCGACCAGAACGCCGACAAATGCCATCCCGATCCCAGTTGCCTGCCTGAACATGCTGCCTCCCGGTCGAGCCTCTGTGCCTGGTGATCATCCTGCCCGGCGCGGGGCGAGGATGGCGTGGATGTCCTCTCCGCGCGGGGGATGCCGTAGGTCAGGGTTCACTCCATCAGCCCGGTGCGCCATGACCAGACCGTCCACGGCAATGCTTCTC
>DXCY01000234.1 GCA_019115725.1 Candidatus Luteimonas excrementigallinarum | reverse complement strand
CACGCGCTGCTGCTGACCGCCCGACAGCTCGTTGGGCCGGTGCATGGCACGCTCGCCCAGGCCCACCGCCTCCAGCGCGTCCAGCGCCAGCTGCTCACGCTCGGCCACCGGCACCCGCGCATAGCCCAGCGGCATGGCCACGTTGTCCAGCGCGCTCATGCGCGGCAGCAGGTGGAAGCCCTGGAACACGAAGCCGATCTTCTCCCGGCGCAGCTCCGCCAGCGCTTCCGGATCCAGGCTGGCCACCTCCACGCCGTCGCACAGGTAATCGCCGCTGCTGGGCGTATCCAGCGCGCCCAGCAGGTTCATCAGGGTCGATTTTCCCGAACCGGACGGCCCCATGATGGCCACGAATTCGCCGTGGTCGATACGCAGGTCCACCCCGCGCAGGGCCACCACCTCGGCCTGGGTGCCGGGCGAATACACCTTGCCCAGGCCGCGGGTCTCGATGACGGGCACCCTGCTCACCGGTTGGCTGTTCACCGGTTCGCTCACTGCCGCGCCCGCGCGCCGGTCACCACGGTGTCGCCCTCGGTGATTTCCCCGGAAATCTCGGTGTTGGAGCCGTCGCTGGCGCCGATCCGTACGGTCACCATCTGCGGCGAGCCGTCCACCAGCCGGTACAGCGGTGCGAAGCGGGCGCTGCCCATGGCCGCCAGTTCGCGGTCCCAGGCAGCACGCTGGTCCTCGTCGAGGCTGGCGCGGAAATCGGCGAAATCCTGCTGGTAGCGCTGCGTCATCCGCTGGCGCATCTGCCCCTGCATGCCGCTCCCGCCGGCCCGGCGCGGCGGACCACCGGCAAACATCGAAGGACCACCGCTCTGCGCCGGCGCCTGGCGTGCGCTGGCGCGGGCCTGGATGGCTTCCAGCGCTGCGTCGAACGCCGCCTGCTGCTGCGCATCGAGCGACAGCGCCGCAGCCAACTGGCCCAGCCCTTCGATCATGCCGCCCCGCGCGCCGGTCGCACCCTGTGGCACACCCACGTCGGCATCGGCCGGCTGGTAGCGCAGCGCGGCGTTGGTCACCAGCAGCACGTCATCGCGGCGGCTGACCTCGATCTCGGCGTTCACGGTCAGGCCCGGCAGCAGGGTGCCGTCACCATTGTTCACCGACACCACCACCGGATAGGTGATCACGTTGTTGGTATTGGTCGCCGCCAGGCGCACCTGCAGCACCTGGCCACGGAACTGGCGCCCGGGAAAGGCATCCACGGTGAACGACACCTGCTGGCCCGCCTGCACCTGGCCGATGTCGGCCTCGTCCACCGCCAATTCAATCTGCATCTTCGACAGATCCTCGGCGATGGTGAACAGTTCGGGCGCCTGCAGGCTGGCGGCCACGGTCTGGCCGGGCTCGATGGTGCGGGTCAGCACCACGCCGTCCACCGGCGAGCGGATCACCGTGCGGTCCAGGTTGACCTGCACCGTGCGGGTGGACGCGGTCTGCTGGCGGATCTGCGCCTGCGCCGAGGCCACCTGCGCCTGCGCCTGTTCCCGCGCAGCGCGGGCCAGGTCGATATCGCTCAGCGACACCAGCTGGCGCTCACCCAGCCCCACCTTGCGCTGGTAATCGGCCTCGGCATTGGCCAGCGTGGCCTGCGCCTGGGCCAGCGACGCACGCGCACTGGCAATCTGGGCATTGCCCTGCTCGATCTGGGCGTCATAGCTGCTGGGATCGATCCGCGCGATCACCTGGTCCTTCTGCACCACATCGTTGAAGTCCACCAGCACCTCGGTCACCTGCCCGGATACCTGGCTGCCCACCACCACCGTGGAGGTGGCGCTGAGGGTGCCGGTGGCGGAAATCGCCACCCGGATGTTGCCGCGTTCGATGGTGGCCGTGCGCCAGTCGCCCTGGTCATCGGCGGTACCCCGCTGCTGCCACAGCCAGGCGCCTCCACCCACCAGCAGGGCGGCGGCAACGATCAGGACAATGCGCGAAGGGCCGCGCGAGCGGCGCGGACGGACGGATTTGCGGCTGGGTTGGCTCATGGCGCGGACAGGGCGGACAGTGGATGACACTGATGGGAACGCCCGCCCCGCCCTGCGGTTGACATGAATACGGATCCAGCCGCCTCTGCCACGGCCGCGCGGACCCGCTTAGCGACTGAAACGGATCTCCGCCACGGTGCCCACGCCCTGCGTGCTGTGCAGGCTGACCGGCCAGCCGAACCGGTCGCCGAGCCGGCGCACGATCGACAATCCCATGCCCTTGCCGCGCCCGTGGAACTGGTCAACCCGGAAGAACGGGTTGAACACCCGCTGCAGGGTGCCTGGCGACATGCCGATACCGGTATCGCGGACCACCAGCCGGTCATCGCCGATCTCCACCCGGATCTCACCGTGCTCGGTGAACACGCAGGCATTGCTGAGCAGGTTCGCCAGCATGACGCCCAGTACCCTGGGTGGCGCCGACAGCTGCGGATCGCCAGTGCCGGTGATCTGCAGTTCGACCGGTTTTCCGGCCAGCAGCGGCAAAGCCCGGTCCACTTCCTCCTCCACCACCTCGCGCGCCCGGAAAACTTCGGTCTGCGGCTCCACCCCGGTGTCGCGGGCCAGGATCAGGAACGCCTCCACCACCGCTTCCATGTCACGGCCCGCGGCCTGGATGCGCTGCAGCGAGCGTCGCGAACGCGCCGGGGTTTCCGGATCGGCCAGCAGCATGTCACTGGCCACGCGGATCACGGTCAGCGGGGTGCGCAGCTCGTGGCTGGCATCGCGGGTGAAATCGCGCTCGCGCTGCACCAGCGCGCGGACCCGGCTGGCCAGGTCGCCCAGGGCGCTGCTGAGCTGGCGCACCTCGCTGCCCACATGGCCCGGGCTGCGGCGAAGATCCAGCGCTTCGATGCCCTCGCTTTCCATGTCCCAGCCGGCCACGTGCCCGGCCAGCCAGGTCACCGGCATCACCAGCCGCCGGGTGGCGCGATAGGTCAGCCAGCTCAGGGCAGACAGGCCCAGCGCCCCGAGCAGGGCAAACAGCCCGGCTGCCGTCCACATCACCCGCTTGGCATAGGCGAACGACATCTGCACGTACACCGTGCCCTCCGGGCGCGATTCCACCCGCAGGTGTCGGTCAAAACCCGGCAGCGCGTGCGATCCCGGAGCCAGGCGCAGCTCCGGCGGCACGGCTTCGATCGCGCCGCCAGCCGGCACGAAGTACATCCGCACCCCCTGGGTCTGCGGCGCCACGTAGCCGGGATTGGCCGCGCGCGCGGACCAGAACTCGCCGGCCTGCACCTGCAGGCGCGCATCGATCAGCGTCCCCAGGGTCAGTGCACAGCCCACCAGCACGGCGACCACCAGCACCAGGCTGGCCACCGTGGCCTGCACCAGAAAGCGGCGACGGAGCTTGCTCGGCAACCCCTGCGGCATGATCGGGTACTTCCCGCCCGGTCAGGCGGGCGACTGCTCGATGTCGGCAATCCTGTAGCCGGCACTCTGCACGGTATGCAGCAGCGGCCGGTCGAACGGCTTGTCGATGGTCTTGCGCAGGTTGTAGAGGTGGCTGCGCAGGGTGTCGGAGTCCGGCAGGCTGTTGCCCCAGATTTCGCGTTCGATCTCCTGCCGGCTCACCACCCGCGGCGATTCGCGCATCAGGATGGTCAGCAGCTTCAGGCCGATCGGCGACAGCTGCAGCTCCTGTCCGGCGCGGGTCGCGCGCAGGCTGGCCGGATCCAGCACCAGGTCGGCCACCTTCAGCACTTCCGATCCCACCTGGCGGCGTTCGCGGCGGATCAGCGCCCGCAGCCGGGCTTCCAGTTCCTGGATGGCGAAGGGCTTGGTGAGGTAATCATCCGCGCCGGAGCCCAGCCCGGTCAGCTTTTCATCCAGCGTGTCGCGGGCGGTCAGCATGAGTACGGGTGTGGATTTGCGCGCTTCCTCGCGCAGCCGCTTGCACACCTCGATGCCATCCAGGCGCGGTAGCATCAGGTCCAGCACGATGACGTCGTAGCTGTTTTCCGCCGCCAGGCGGTAGCCGTCCAGGCCATCGGCCGCGTAGTCGACTTCAAATCCCCGTCCTTCCAGGTATTCCCCCACCATTTCGGAAATATTGCGGTTGTCCTCAACGATCAAGACCAGCCCGCCCGGCTCCTGCGCTGCACGCATATCGACTCCAGCTTTGACAGTGAATGGAGAGAAGCCCAGCGGCTTCTTCAGCTTTGTGAAAGATGCCGACCGCGGGGTGCAGGTGCCGTGAAGAAGGCCGGGCGGATCAGAACCGGATGCGACCGGTCAGGATGTCCTTGAACATCACCCAGTCGCCGATGAACGAATACAGCGGATGGCGGAAGGTGGCCGGGCGGTTCTTTTCGAAGAAGAAGTGCCCGACCCAGGCGAACGCGTAACCGCAGACCAGCGCGGCCAGCAGCCACCAGGCGTTGCGCTGCCACAGGGCCAGCAGCACGAACCCCAGCGCGGCGCAGCTGCCGATGAAGTGCAGCCGCCGCGAGGTGCGGTTGGCGTGCTCGCTGAGGTAGAACGGATAGAACTCGCGGAAGCTGGAGAACCGGCTCATCGCTGCGATTATTCCGCCTGCTTGGCCCGGTTCCAGTATGCCTCATGCGCCGCCAGCGGCAGCTCGGGCAGCGCAGTGCCGTCGGCCTGCGCCAGCGCTTCCATTGCCCGGAACCGGCGCTCGAACTTGTGGTTGGCCCGGCGCAGTGCCGAGCCCACGTCCACCTTCGCATGCCGGGCCAGGTTCGCCGCCACGAACAGCACGTCGCCGATTTCCTCTTCCAGCCGGTCGCGCGCAGCCTGCGAGTCGGCGTCCGGACCGGCCGACATCGCCTCGAATTCCACCTGGACTTCTTCCAGCTCTTCGCGCAGCTTGTCCATCACCGGCCCGGGGCCGGGCCAGTCGAAGCCCACCCGCGCGGCGCGGTTCTGCAGCTTCACCGCCCGCATCCACTCCGGCAGGCCGCGGGAGATCCCGGCCAGGGCCGAATCATCCGCCTCGCCGCGGGCCGCCCGTTCGCGCTGCTTGTGCGCTTCCCACTCACGGGTCTGCTCGGCCGCATCGGCCACCTGGGCGCCGCCGAAGACATGTGGATGGCGGCTCACCATCTTGTCGCTGATCGCCTGCACCACGTCGCCGAACCCGAACGTCCCGGCCTCCTCGGCCAGCCGGGCGTGGAACACCACCTGCAGCAACAGGTCACCCAGTTCCTCGCGCAGCCCGTCCATGTCGCCACGGTCAATGGCATCGGCCACCTCGTAGGCCTCCTCCACGGTGTACGGCGCGATGCTGGCGAAATCCTGCTCCAGATCCCACGGGCAGCCGCCGTCGGGATCGCGCAGCCGGGCCATGATGTCGATCAGGCGCTGGATGTCTTGTTTCTCAGGCATCGATCCTGTCCTTGTGTGCAGATGTTCCGGAAGCAGTCGCAAACGTTGGCGGCGTAGCGCCGATCTACAGCCATTCCTGCCACGGCAACGTGGGGTCGGCGAGGGCAATGAAGTCGCCGTTGAGCAGGGTCTGCCGCTGGTTGTAGCGGAACGGACGCCCGCGCGGGTCCACCAGCAGCCCGCCGGCGCCTTCCAGCACCGCCTGCCCCGCCGCGGTGTCCCACTCGCTGGTCGGCCCGAAGCGCGGATACACATCCATCCGGCCCTCGGCCAGCCAGCAGAACTTCAGCGAAGACCCCAGCGCCACCGGCTCGATCGGACCAATACGCGCCATCAGCGCCTCGGTGCGACCATCCCGATGCGAACGGCTGGCGGCGACCCGCAGCGGCGCGCCGGCCTGGCGCACACCCGTCTGCAGCTCATGCTCGCTGCCGCCCTCCCGCAGCCAGGCACCCAGGCCCGGGCCTCCGAACCACAGCTGTCCGGTCACCGGCTGCTGGATCACCCCGAACCGCGCCACCCCTTCTTCGACCAGGGCGATGTTGACGCTGAATTCACCATTGCGCTTGATGAACTCGCGGGTGCCATCCAGCGGATCCACCACCCACAGCCGGCGCCAGCCCAGCCGCTCGGATGCCGCCACCTCGTGGGCCGATTCCTCCGAAAGCACCGGGATATCCGGGGTCAGGGCGCGCAGCCCGTCGACGATCACATGGTGGGCGGCGAGATCGGCCGCGGTCACCGGCGAGGCATCGTCCTTGCGCTCCACTTCAAAGCGGCCGGCGTAGACCCCCAGGATGGCCGAAGCCGCCTGGCGGGCGATATCGATCACGCCTTCGCGGACAGACTCAGCGACC
>DXCY01000233.1 GCA_019115725.1 Candidatus Luteimonas excrementigallinarum | reverse complement strand
GGCTGCCGTGTGGTAATCGTGCTCCTCCTCGTCCGGCAGGCGCGCGTCGCCCAGCAGCTCGCGCATGGTGTCGTTGGTGACCCCGCCGTCGACCAGCAGCGAGCCATCCTCGCGGGTGATCACCAGCGGCGTGGCGCCTTCGCCCTCGCCGCTGCGGGTGCGGCCGATCACCGCCTCCAGCAGGTCGTTGACCGTGATCAGCCCGGAAATATCGCCGTATTCGTCCACCACCAGGGCCAGCGACTGCTTTTCCTCGCGGAATATTTCCAGCAGCTTCAGCGCCGGCGTGGATTCTGAAACGAACAGCGCCTTGCGCAGGTGGGTGAACAGATCGAACCCGCTGCGGTCCAGCCGGTCCAGCAGCGATTTCACTTCCAGCACGCCGATCACCTCGGCGTCCGAATCGCGGTACACCGGGTAGCGTGAGAACGGCGTGGCGCGCATGGCGGCCATGTTCTCGTCGAAGCTCTCGGTGTCATCCAGCCACACGATCCGGGTGCGCGGGGTCATGAGGCTTTCGGCGCTGCGGTCACCCAGCTGCAGCACCCGGTTCATCATGTTGCGCTCGTCGTCGTCGATCACGCCTTGTTCGTGGCTCTCGCTGACCAGGAGCAGGATCTCTTCTTCGCTGACCTTGGCCGCCTCGGTATCCGACAGGCGCAGCAGGCGCAGGGCCGCGTGCACGCTGGAGCTGAGCAGCCACACCGCGGGCTTGGCCACGCGCGAGATGCCGTGCATGGGCAGCGCCACCAGCGAGGCGATCCGCTCCGGTGCCAGCAGGGCCAGGCGCTTGGGCAGCAGCTCGCCGAAGATGATGGTCAGGTAGGTGATCAGGCCCACCGCCAGCAGCAGGCCGGTGGTATCGGCCCAGTTGGTTTCCATGAACGGCACGGTGGCGCTGAGCGCCGGGGCCGCCTGCAGCAGGTGCTCGCTGATCGACTGGCCGATGGCCCGGCCGCCGAACATGCCGGTCAGGATCCCGATCAGGGTGATGCCGACCTGCACGGTGGACAGGAAGCGTTCCGGCTCGTTGGCCAGCTCCAGCGCCTTGCATGCGGAGCGGCTCTCGCCGGCACGCTGCTTGAGCCGCGACTTGCGCGAGGTCACCACCGACATTTCCGACAGGGCGAAGAACGCGTTGCACGCGATCAGCACCAGCACGATGAGGAATTCCAGCATCAGCAGGATTCCCCGGTCGGGGTGGAGGGGAAGGGGGTAGGCAGGCCGGCGGCGCGGAACGCGGGGCGGCAGGGCGGTCTGGGAATGTCGTCCATGGGATCTTTGGCGCGGTAGCGCGGAGCAGGATGATACCAGCCGGCATGTGTGTGCGGCCCCTACGGGGCCGTCTGCGGGTGCAGGGCGGAGGCGGCTGCGGCGGGCGGCGAACTGCCGGTGCCCGCGCGGGGAATATGGCAGCTAGGCGAAACTGTCTTCAAACCGTCATAATCCGCGTCCGGACACGCCCGGCCATCCGCCCCGGGCTTTTCAGAAGGTCACCAGATGCTCTCCCTGCAAACCATCTTTGGCCGGGGCAACCGGTTCTATTCGCTGCTGGAAGACGCGGCCGTCGCCGCCCACGATGCCGCCACGGCGCTGCACCAGATGCTGCGTGAGGCCGATCGCCAGCCGGCGCTGGACGCGTTCCGTCTGGCCCGCTCGCGCACCCGCGAAACCTCCAACCTGATCAGCCAGGAGCTGGTGGACAGCTTCATCACCCCGATGGAGCGCGAGGACATCGAGGCGCTGGGCTCGGCCCTGTACCGGATTCCCAAGCAGATCGAGAAATTCGCCGATCGCTACGCGCTGGCGGTGCAGAACCTGGAACACATCGATTTCGCCCCCCGCGCGGCCATGCTCGAACAGGCCGCCGGCGTGGTAGTGCAGATGGTGCGGGCACTGCCGAAGATGAAGCTCGAGCCGATGAAGGCGCTCAACGACGAGCTGCGCGCGATCGAGAACGAGGCCGACCGGCTGATGCTCGAGCTGTACGGCGACATCTACTCCGGCAAGCTCGACCCGCTGCACATGTTCCTGCTCAAGGAGTTCTTCGAGATCCTGGAAAAGGCGATCGACCGCTGCCGCGAGGCCGGCGTGGTGGCCTACGAAATCGTGCTCAAGAACTCGTAAGGGGCCGTCGGGATGCTCACCCTTGTCATCATCGTGGTGCTGACCGCCCTGGTGTTCGAATACATCAACGGTTTCCACGATACCGCCAACTCGATCGCCACCGTGGTGGCAACCAAGGTGCTCTCGCCGATGCAGGCGGTGGGCCTGGCGGCCTCCATGAACCTGCTGGGCGCCCTGGCCGGCACCGCGGTGGCGCAGACGATCGCCTCCGGGCTGATCGACGCCGGGGTGGTGGAGGTGGGCTCGCAGCTGATCCTGTGCGCGCTGCTGGGCGGCATCATCTGGAACCTGATCACCTGGTGGTTCGGGCTGCCGTCCTCGTCCTCGCACGCGCTGATCGGTGGCCTGATCGGCGCCGCGCTGGCCGCCGCGCAGATGAACTTCGACGTGGTGATCTGGTCCGAGCCGGCCGAGCCGGTGTGGCGCAGCGCCGGCGTGCTGTGGAAGGTCATCGTGCCCATGGTGGGCTCACCGGTGCTGGGCTTCACCGCGGGCTTCCTGATGATGGGCGTGCTGTTTTTCATCATTGCCATGCTGGCCCGGGCCGGCGGCGTGTTCGCGCGCATGGTGCGCCCGCGCTGGGTGAACGCGTTCTTCGGCAAGAGCCAGATTGTTTCCGCCGCGGGCATGGGGTTTGCCCACGGCATGAACGACGCGCAGAAGACCATGGGCATCGTGGCCCTGACCCTGGTGAGCGCGGAAGCCACCGGCACGCTCGACAACCTGCCGGCGATGCTGTCCTTCCTGCATCCGTCCGAGGAGGCGCTGACTGAAGGCGGCATCGACCTGTGGATCAAGATCACCTGCGCCCTGGTGATGGCCGCCGGTACCGCCGCCGGCGGCTGGCGGATCATCAAGACGCTCGGGCACAAGCTGGTCAAGCTGCATCCGATCCACGGCTTCGCCGCGGAAACCAGTGCAGCCTCGGTGATCCTGGGCGCTTCGGCGCTGGGCATCCCGGTGTCGACCACCCACAACATTTCCTCGGCGATCATGGGCGTGGGCACCGCCAAGCGACTGAACGCGATCAAGTGGGGTGTGGTGAACAAGATGGTCTGGGCGTGGATCCTCACCATCCCGATGTCCGGCGGCATGGCCTATGGGCTGTTCCGCGCGCTGCAGGCGCTGGGCTGGGCGTAATCCGGAGGCGGTCCGTCTGCTCGGGCAGCGGGCCGCTATGCTGCGTTGATGGAAGCTGAGGCAGCCCGGGAGCGGATACTGGCCGCGGTGCGCGCTATCGGTCGTGGCCGGACCGCCGGCTACGGTGAGGTGGCCCGCCGTGCGGGGCTCCCCGGGCGGGCCCGCCTGGTGGCCCGCATCCTGGCCGCGAACGATGACCCGGCGTTGCCCTGGCACCGCGTGCTGCGCAGCGACGGGCGGATCGCCTTCGAGGCGGGCAGCGCGGGCTGGATCGAACAGGCGCAGCGCCTGCGCGCCGAGGGCGTGGAAGTCACCAGCGGGCGGGTGCGCCTGTCGCCGCCGGAGCCGGGCGGGGAGCTCGATGCGCTGCTCTGGGGGCCAGGCAGCGGAGCGGATCCCGGTGGTACGGGGCAGGGCGGCAGCGCCTGATGGCAGCAGCACCTGGCGCCCGTGCCCCGGCGCCGGTACCAACAGTCTCCGGCCAGGCGGTTATGATGGCCCGTCATTTCAGGAGTGCGGATGTTTTCCAACCTTCCCCCCGTTACCCGGGCCCTGCTGGGCATCAACGTCGTGGTGTTCCTGGCCCAGTCGCTGATCGGCAACCAGCTGTTTCTCCCGTTCATGCTCTGGCCGCTGGGCGGCAGCGAGGCCGGTGGCCTGGCGTTCCTGCCGTGGCAGCTGGTGAGCTACGGATTCCTGCATGCGGGCCTGTTCCACCTGTTGTTCAACATGGTGGTGCTGTTCATGTTCGGTGCGCCGCTGGAGCACACCTGGGGACCGCGACGCTTCCTCACCTATTTCCTGGTGTGCGTGGTGGGAGCGGGGCTGTGCCAGCTGGTGGTGGTGTCCTGGTCGCTGGCGCAGGGCGGGCCGCCGTATCCCACGCTGGGCGCGTCGGGCGGGGTGTTCGGGGTGCTGCTGGCCTTCGGCATGCTGTTCCCCAACCAGCGGGTGATGCTGATGATCCCGCCGATCCCGATGAAGGCGCGGACCCTGGTGATCGCGCTGGGTGTGATCGAGCTGGTGGCCGGCATCAGCGGCACGCGTTCGGGCGTGGCCCATTTCGCCCATCTGGGCGGCATGCTGTTCGGCTGGCTGCTGATCCAGCAGTGGCGTGGTCGGCCGCCCTTCAGTCGCCGCCCGGGCGGCGGCAACGTGCGCCGGTTCTGATCGGGCTGCCTGATCGGCCAGCGGCTGGTCGGCTGCCGCTGATTGATACGCCCTGATCTGCTGACCCGGCCCAGGGAGCCGGGTCAGTCCTGTTCGATTCCGCCTCCGGTCAGCGCCAGATGCTGACCTGCTCCGCCTCGGCGCGCTGCATAGGGGTGCCGGGCTTGCATTGGAACGTCTCGCCGAAGGCCGGCATGTTTGCCAGCGGGCCATTGGTGCGCCACTGGCCGGGCGTCTGCAGCTGGCTGGCCGCGGCAATGGCCGCCGCATCCGGCGACGCCTGCTGGCGCCAGAGGCCGGCCCAGCCGCGGAAAAACTCCTGCGAGGCTTCGCTGGCAGGCGCGTCATCAGACGCCTGCCAGGCGGCCCAGGCCAGTTCCAGTCCGGCCAGGTCCGCGGCGTTGGCGTCGCGGTTGCGGGTACCGTCCACCATGGCATCGGCCGCGCCCGGGAACACATACGTGTGGTACTGGGTGGCCAGGCCGTGGGTGCGCTCGGACCAGGCGGACTGGTCGGCCTGTGTCCACCAGTCGCGCAGGTTGCCCTCGGCATCCACGTGGCGGCCGAGGATGTCGATGCTGCGGCCGAGCTCATGGCCGATCAGTGCGCCCAGGCTCCCGTAGTGGCTGCCGGGATTGGCGGCCATGTCCAGCACCGGCGGCTGCAGCACGGCGGCCGAGACGATCAGGCGGTTCTGGGCCAGGTCATAGCCCAGGGCCGGCTGCTGCGGCAGCACGTCCCAGCGCTGGGATACGTTGGCCTGACCGATCCGGCGCATCTCCTGCGCGTGCCGCCAGGTGGAGGCAATCAGCATGTTGGCGCCGAAGCTGTTGCGGCCCATGGGCTGCACGCTGAAGTCCAGGTCCTGGACCGGGGCGCCGATCTCGATCCGCAGCGCCTGCAGTTTGCGCGTGGCTTCGGCCCGGGTGGCTGGCGCCATCCATTCGTTGGCGTCCAGCGCCGCCAGCAGGGCATCGCGCACCTGCTGGGAAATCCGCTCGGCGCGGGTGCGGGTGACCTCGGGCAGGTGCCGGGCCACGTATTCGCGGGCCAGCATGGGGCCGGCGGCCTGGTTGATTGCGGCAAGCACCTGGTCCGGGCGGGCGGCGGGCGCGGTTTCGCCACGCAGCACCTTGCCGTGGAATTCGAACTCCGCATCGCGGAACGCCTGCGACAGGTACGGCGCCATGGCGTTGCCCACGTGGAAGCGCAGGTATGACTGCCACTGCGCGGCCGGGGCGTTGGCC
>DXCY01000232.1 GCA_019115725.1 Candidatus Luteimonas excrementigallinarum | reverse complement strand
GCGGTGGTGGCAGCGGCGGTCGCGAGTACCAGCAACAAAACGGGAATAGGGGCTTTCATCCTGGAAGCATCTCCAATGTTCAGTGAAGTTCAGTCAGGGAACCTGCGGTGAGCGGCAGGCATGGCGCGCCGCTGCGGCGCGCCCGGATGTTTTCAGCGCGGACCGATAGCAGGGTCGACGTGCCCGGCCTGCTGCGGCGCGACCTGTGTTTCCGCACCGGGGACAGCCCCGGCACCGATGGCTGTGTCCGCCTGCGGGCGGGCCATTCCAGCCACCGCCTCGGGCGGCAGGCCGAAGCGCTCCGCCGCCGGCGGCTGTGCCAGGCCGGACAGCAGCCAGGTCGAGGCCGGCTGCACGGACTGGCCGAGTCCCACCGCATAGGCGTTGTCGACGCCGGCGCCGGCACGCGGCCACGGACGACTGCCGACGGTCATGGGCAGCGACTGGAACGGATCCGCACCAATGCCCTGCGCGGGAGCGGGCAGCAGCGCCACCGCGGTCCGGTTGGCGGAGGGGAACGGCACCACTACCGGATCCTCCGCTGGCGCCACTTCCACGGGCGCGGGAGCCGGTGTGGCCGCGGCAATCATCCGCGAGGGCTGCGCGGGCGCGGGCCGGTCAGTCCGGGTGGCCGCGGGCTGCTGTTCCCGGCGCGATACCGTTGCCACCTGCACCTGCTGCTGCCGGGCGACCGGCGCATCAGGGCCGCGCTGCGCTTCTTCAGGAGCCGCTTCGGCAAGAACCGGACCAACTGCATCCGCGGTGTCATCTGCAAAGGCTTCCACAGGGGCGGAAGCGATGGCCGCCGGTGCGTCCACCGCGGTGGCGGCTACTGCAGGAACGGAGCGCACGGGCGCCTGTTCCGGCACGGGGCCGGCCTGGCGCCCGACCAGCAGCGCGGCCATGGCCACCGAGGCCGCCAGCGCCGCACCGCCGCCCCAGCGCAGGCCGCGCCGCCCGCTGCTGCGGGCGCGCTGTTCGACCGGCTGCGGCGCAGCGTCGGCAATGGCACTGGAGACGCGGCTGGCGAAATCAGGCGGCAGCAGCGCGTTGCCCTGGCCACGCAGCACATCACCGCAGACCTGCCAGCGCTCCCAGCGCTCGGCCAGCTCCACATCGTGCTGCAGGCGCCTGAGCATGAAACGGGCCTGATCCGGCGACAGCTCGCCATCAAGCATCGCCGACAGCTGCTGGCGATGGTACTGATCGAGTTTGTCCGCATCCGGCACGATCTGGATGCTGTCGCAGTCTGGTTGTTGCGTCATCGGGTAGCACGCTCCGCGCTGGTTTCACTGTCCATCAAGGGTTTGAGCTCCTCATCGATCGCCTCCCGGGCGCGGAAGATGCGCGAGCGCACCGTTCCCACCGGGCAGCCCATCCTCTGGGCGATTTCGTCATAGCTCAGGCCATCAACCTCGCGAAGCGTGATCGCGACCCTGAGCTCCTCTGGCAATTGTTCGACAGCGCGAAGCACCGTTTGTTCCATCTGCCGGCGCATCATTTCCCGTTCCGGGGTGTCGGTATCACGCAAACGCACGCCGGAATCGAACTGTTCGGCGTCCTCTACATCGATGTCCGAGCCCGGCGGGCGGCGGCCCAGCGACACCAGATGGTTCTTGGCCGTATTGACCGCGATGCGGTGCAGCCAGGTATAGAACTGGGCGTCGCCGCGGAAGCTGCCGATCGCCCGGTAGGCGCGGATGAACGTTTCCTGGGCCACGTCCTGGCACTCGCTCCAGTCCGCCACGTAGCGACCGATCAGGGCAGCGATGCGGTGCTGGTATTTGCGCACCAGCAGGTCGAAGGCGGCCATGTCGCCTCGCTGCACGCGTTTGACCAGCTCCTGGTCCAGCTGCTGGGTGTCGTTGTCGGCCATGGGGCCGGGCTCCTGTCTTTGCCCGGCGGTGGACCGGGCGCTGCGGTCTGGCAAACAGGCGTCGGCTGCTCCGACCGCCCGTGATGAATGGTTCAAACTGGGGGCGCCGGGCCGATCAGGCAACCCCCACGCGATGTGAAGGAGCGTTCCACTGCTCCGTGGCAGGATCCGGGAAGGATTTGACGCCGGGCAAGCGACCTCTGGATCATAGGAGGTTTCCCATACCCTAACGGATGGTGCCGCATGATTGCAGGCCTCGACGGACTGCGTTTCAGCCACTGGAAAGCTGCCCAGCGCGACGATGGTGTCCTGGTGCTTTCCCTCGACCGCGAAGGCGAGTCGGTGAACACGTTCTCGCAGGACGTGCTGGTCGAGCTGGACAGCCTGCTGGAACGCCTGGCCCTGGATCCGCCGCGGGCGCTGGTTCTGCGCTCGGCCAAGGCCAAGGGCTTCATCGCCGGCGCCGACATCCGCGAATTCCGCCAGTTCGACGAGAAGGGCACGATCGGCGACTCCATCCGCCGCGGCCAGCAGGTGTTCCAGCGCCTGGCCGAGCTGCCCTGCCCCACCGTGGCTGCAATCCACGGCTTCTGCATGGGCGGCGGCACCGAGATCGCGCTGGCCTGCGACTACCGCGTGGCCAGCAGTGACGACTCCACCCGCATCGGCCTGCCCGAAGTGAACCTGGGTATCTATCCGGGCTGGGGCGGCAGCGTGCGCCTGCCGCGGC
>DXCY01000020.1 GCA_019115725.1 Candidatus Luteimonas excrementigallinarum | reverse complement strand
TGGTGGTGGTGGCGCTGGTGATCGGCTTCGGCAGTTCCTCGGCGCTGGCCGCGGCCTACGGCGTTTCCGTGTCGATGACGATGCTGATCGACACGGTGTTGCTGGCGATCGTCGCCCGTGCCCTGTGGCCGCGCTGGCGACTGTGGGTGCTGCCGCTGTGCGCGGTGTTCCTGCTGGTGGACTTGGCTTTCGTCACCGCCAACCTGGCCAAGGTGCCGCAGGGCGGCTGGTTCCCGCTGCTGCTGGGGCTGGTGCTGTTCACCCTGCTGCGGACCTGGCGGCGCGGCCGGTTGCTGCTGCGCGCGCGCATCCGCGAGCACGGCGAAAAGCTGGACGATTTCCTGCCCGGGCTGATGCTGGCGCCGCCGGCGCGGGTGCCGGGCACCGCGGTGTTCCTGACCGCCGACAAGGGCGTGGTGCCGCAGGCCCTGGTGCACAACCTCAAGCACAACAAGGTGCTGCACGAGCGCAACGTGGTGCTGTCCGTGGACACCCTGGCGGTGCCGTATGCGCAGCGCGCGGAGCGGCTGAAGGTGCAGGGTATCGGCGACGGCTGGTTCCGGGTGACGCTGCGCTTCGGCTTCATGGAGACACCGGACGTGCCGGTGGCGCTGATGGCGGCCAGCGACGACGGCGGCGAGCTGTGGGTCGATCCGACGGAGACCACGTACTTCACCAGCCGCGAAACGGTGGTGCCCGGAGTGCGCCACGGCATGGCGCTGTGGCGGGAGAAACTGTTCACGGCCATGCACCGCAACGCCGCGCCGGCCTCGTCGTATTTCCGCATTCCCGGCGACCGGCTGGTGGAGCTGGGCACGCCGGTGGAGATCTGAACCGGTTTTGGGGTGGCAAAGCCGTCGCCGCATCCCCATGCTGGGGGCATGAGCAAAAACTCCCGTATCCCGCTTTCCATCCTCGACCTGGCCCCGGTGGCTGAAGGCAGCGACGTGTCCACCGCCTTCACCGACATGGTCGCCCTTGCCCGCCACGCCGAACAGCTCGGCTACAACCGCTACTGGCTGGCCGAGCACCACAACATGCCCGGCGTGGCCAGCGCCGCCACCGCGCTGCTGATCGGCCACGTGGCCGGTGCGACGAAGACCATCCGGGTAGGGGCGGGCGGGGTGATGCTGCCCAACCACGCACCGCTGCAGGTGGCCGAGCAGTTCGGCACCCTGGCCACGCTGTATCCGGACCGGATCGACCTGGGCCTGGGGCGTGCGCCCGGCACCGACCAGCCCACGGTGCGCGCGCTGCGCCGCTATTACGAAGGCGCGGAGTCGTTCCCCCACGATGTGGCCGAACTGCTGCATTACTTCGAGCCGGTGAAGCCGGGGCAGCTGGTGCAGGCCGTGCCCGGGTCCGGGTTGGATGTGCCGGTATGGATCCTCGGCTCGAGCCTGTTCGGCGCCCAGCTGGCCGCCGCGATGGGCCTGCCGTACTCATTTGCCTCGCACTTTGCTCCGGCGATGATGAGCGAGGCGCTGGCGGTCTATCACCGCGACTTCAAGCCGTCCAGGCATCTGCGCGAGCCCTACGCGATGCTGGCGCTGAACGTGGTGGCTGCCGATACGCGGGCCGAGGCCGAGCGCGAGTTTACCGCCCTGCAGCAGATGTTCGCCCGTCTGCGCCGCCCGGGTCCGCCGGGCAAGGTGCCACTGCCGGTGGATGACATCCACGCCGAGCTGAGCCCGCCCGAACTCGCTGCCGTCGGCCAGGCGCTGGCCTGCTCGGTGGTGGGCGATGAGAAGGACATTGCCGAGGGCATGGCCGATTTCGTCGAGCGCCACCGTCCCAACGAGCTGATCCTCACTGCCAACCTGGCCAGTCTGGAGGCGCGCAAGCGCAGCTTCGAAATCGCCGCCCAGACCTGGGGCCTGTAGGTCGGGGCTACGCCCCCGACGCGCCGCGGATTACGCCTCTCGCGTTCGCCGCGCATCCCGCGGCTATGCGACCATAAGGCAATGACCGAAGAGCGCATCATCACCGCCGGCGCGACGCGCGAAGACGAGGCCATCGAGGCCTCCATCCGGCCGCAGCGGCTGGCGGATTACCTGGGCCAGAAGCCGGTCCGCGACCAGTTGTCCATCTATATCGAGGCGGCGAAAAAGCGCGGCGAAGCCATGGATCATGTGCTGATCTTCGGCCCGCCCGGGCTCGGCAAGACCACGCTGAGCCACGTGATCGCCAACGAGCTCGGAGTGAGCCTGCGGGTCACCTCCGGGCCGGTGATCGAGAAGGCCGGGGATCTGGCCGCGCTGCTGACCAACCTGCAGCCGCACGATGTGCTGTTCATCGATGAGATCCATCGCCTGTCGCCCGTGGTCGAAGAGGTGCTGTACCCGGCGATGGAGGATTTCCAGCTCGACATCATGATCGGCGAGGGCCCGGCGGCGCGCTCGATCAAGATCGACCTGCCGCCGTTTACCCTGATCGGTGCCACCACCCGCGCCGGCCTGCTGACCGCGCCGCTGCGCGACCGGTTCGGCATCGTCCAGCGGCTGGAGTTCTACAGCGCCGCCGAGCTGGAGCGGATCGTGCGCCGCTCGGCCGGGATCCTGGGCATCGACTGCGAGCCCGAGGGCGCAGCGGAAATCGCCCGCCGTTCGCGCGGCACGCCGCGCATCGCC
>DXCY01000231.1 GCA_019115725.1 Candidatus Luteimonas excrementigallinarum | reverse complement strand
GAGCGCCCCCAGGTCCACCGTTGGATCGTTCACTGCCACGTCGTCAATCCATCAGCGGCATGCCGCACATCATGCGGGCGACCAGATCATTGATGACGTCGGTGGTCGGGGCCATGATCGCCGCCGCGCGCGAATCGCGGAACAGGCGCTCGATGCCCACGTCCTTGCGGAACGCCGCCCCGCCGCACACGCGCATGGCGGTATCGGTGACCAGCAGCGCGGCCTCGGCGGCCACCGCCTTGACCTGCAGCACGCGCATGAACGTGTCCTCGCTGCCCTCGTCGATGGCCTTGAGGGCCACCTCGCGCACGCCGCGGGCGCCGTCCAGCGCATTGCGGGCCTGGGCCAGCTGCGCACGCAGGGTCGGCAGGTCCGCGAGTTTGCCGCCGGCGGCGAAGCCGGTCTTCGTCACGTGGGCCACCGCGCGCTCCAGCGCGCCTTCCATCAGGCCAATCGACACCGAGCCGATCAGGTTGACGAAGGTCGGCAGCTCGTCGCCGAACATCACCCCCTGGCCGCCGCCGTCCTCGGCCAGGCGATGGGCCAGCGGCACGCGCACGTCGGACGCCGTTACCGGCGCCGAGGCGTTGGCGCGCAGGCCGAGGCCGTCGAACGGATTCGGCGACTTCAGGCCGTCGTGCTTCGTCTCCACGATCCAGATCGTGCTGGCGCCCTCGGCCGCGACCGGCTGCGAGGACCAGACGTAGGAATCCGCCTCACCGGCCGAGGTGACCATGCTCTTGCTGGCGTTGAGCAGCACGTGGTCGCCATCGGCGGTGGCGGTGCTGACCGGCGCCCAGAAGTGGCTGCGCGAGCCGGACTCCGACCACGCCAGCGTGGTCAGGTGGCGGCCGGCGGCAATCTCGCGGCGGATATCCTCCGGGCCGTGCAGTTCGATCAGAGTGGTGCCGGCGTAGTGCATGGTCACCACCATCGCCGTGGCCGGGCAGTCGCGGGCGATGCGCTCCACCACCTCGGTGGCTTCGCGCAGGCCGTGGCCCATGCCGCCCACGTCCTTCGCGCTGATCAGGCCGAGCAGGCCGGCTTCGCCCAGCTTGGTGATCGCCTCACGCGGAAAGCGCGCCTCGCGGTCCAGCTCAGCGGCCAGCGGCTTGATCAGATCGGTGACGATCGGCTCCAGCGTGGCCAGGTAAGCGGCATCAGTAGTCATAGTTCTTCTCCGTGATACGACCTTCAGCGTCGAAGAACTTCTCGTCATCCACGGCACGCTCGAGCAGGGCGTAGCCGCTGGTACGGCCCGGATGCCAGACCTTCAGGCCTTCCAGCTCAAGCAGCGGACGCACTTCCGGATCATCCCAGGACATGGCCAACAGCAGGTCGGCGAAGCGCTTGGCCAGCGCCGGATCCGTGTCCGGGGCGGTGGTCATGTTGCAGTGGTCGAAGTAGCCGGTGGTGGCCACGATGCGGGTGGAACCGGCGGCCAGCGTGCCCTCCTGGGCGAACGCCTGGTAGTTGCCGGCGATCATCCAGGCGGCGTCGATCTCGCCCTTCACCATCGCCTCGGCCGCGTCGCGCTCGCCGCCGATGTGGTCGCCGTGCTTGCCGCCCAGCACGTCGAACAGCTTCGCGGTGTAGTCCTTGCGCTGCACCAGGCCCTGCTGGCGCATGTGGTCGAGCGGGATCAGGGTGGCCTGGGGCGAATCGATCGCGCCGAAGCCGACGGCCTTGCCGCGCAGGTCTTCCACGCCCTGGACCTTGCTGTCCGCGGGCACCACCAGCACCGACTGCAGGTCCATGTCGGTGTCGCGCATGACGATCGCCTCGACCTGCTTGCCCTGGGCGCGGGCCATGCGGTCGGCGCGCACGAAGGCCAGCGGCGAGTTCCAGGCGAAGTCCAGGTCACCGCGCATCTGCGCTTCCACCTGCGCCTCGTAGTTGGAGAACAGCACGTAGTCGAAGTTGAAGCCGCGCTCCTTCAGGTAAACCTTGAAGCCTTCCCAGATGGTGACGACCTTCGGGGCGTAGGACACGGCCCCCATGCGGATGATTTCGGACATAAGCTCCTGCCAATGCATTGGGCACGCGCAGCCGGAGCCATCAGCCAGGGCCGCGCGCGCGAGGATTCGGGGGGTTGATCACGCCACGCGGGAAGCGCGTGGCGGCCGGGTTTCCCATCGCAATCCATCGCAATCCATCGCAATGGCCTCCTGGAGTCCGGGGTCGCGTGTGGGACACGCCTTGCCACCGGGAAACGGACAGCACCTGTCACGTCGGCATCCCGAAGTCTATCCGAGAAAACCGGTGTCCAGATGACACGCACCGTTACAAAGCCCGCGCGTCGGCCGCGCAGGGCCGGCCTGCGGATCGGCGCCGGGCGTCCAACCGCCGTAGGTCGGGGCTACGCCCCCGACGCCAACGCCCGCGACGCGCGGTGATCCGTCAATGCACGCCGAAGCAGACCGAGGTCGGGCCGAAGCTCTCGCCAAACGTCTGCCCCTGGCGATGGTGCTGCCAGTAGAAGGTCGGCGCAGGCACGGCCTGGTTGCCGATTTCTGCCATGTCGGCCTCCACGTCGAACAGACGGCCATCCACCATCACGTAGCGGGTATCGGCGGTGTGGCGGATGTTCTCCAGCGGGTTGCCGTCCAGCACCACCAGGTCGGCTCGCTTGCCGACTTCCAGCGAGCCCAGCTGCGAGGCAAAACCGATGTAGTCGGCACCATCAATCGTCGCCGCGCGCAGCGCCTCGAAGTTGGTGAAGCCGCCCTGGGTCAGCATCCAGATCTCCCAGTGGGTCGCCATGCCCTGCAGCTGGCCGTGGCCGCCCACCTGCACCTTCACCCCCTCGTCGCGCACCGTCTTCAGCGCCTTGGCCACTTCGATGTGGTGATAGTCCCAGTCCGGCGCGATCTCGCGGCGGATCGAGCGTGCATCCAGCGTCTCGCGCGGGAAGAAGCGGTTGAGCTTGGCGTCCTCCCACACGTTGTCGCGGGCGTACCACCAGTACTCGCCGGACAGGCCGCCGTAGCTCACCACCAGGGTGGGCGTGTTGCGCACGTCGGTTTCCTTCCACAGGTTCACCACGTCGCCGTACAGCGGCGCGATCGGCAGGTTGTGCTCAACGCCGGTGGCGCCGTCCAGGATCATGGTCATGTTGTGGTGGAAGGTGGAGCCGCCCTCTTCGACCACCAGCATGCCCAGCTCGCGCGCGGCCTGGTTGACCTGCTGGCGCTGGTCGCGGCGCGGCTGGTTGTAGCTCTTCACCGAGAACGCGCCGTTGGCCTGCATCCGGCGTAGG
>DXCY01000230.1 GCA_019115725.1 Candidatus Luteimonas excrementigallinarum | reverse complement strand
CACGGTGGGGCAGTTCACCCCGTTCGACCTGGTCCTGGTGGTGGTGCTGGGCGAGTCGGTGGGGCACTCGCTGGTCGGCGAGGATCACTCGCTGGCCGGTGGACTCATCCTGGCGGCGACGCTGCTCAGCCTGAACTGGGGCCTGGGTTTCCTCACCGCGCGCTGGCCGGCCTTCGACCGGGTGGTGGAAGGCCGCCCGGTACTGCTGGCGCGCAGCGGCGAGCTTTACCGCGACGTATTGCGCAAGCAGTCGCTGAGCGACAAGGAGTTCGACATGGCGATGCGTGCGCAGGGCATCAATGATGTCGCCCAGGTGGAGCTGGCGATGCTGGAAACCTCGGGTGACATCACCATCGTCAAGAAGGACTGACAGGAAAGATCCGCGCCCCGGGGGCGCGGACCCTTTATTGGAGATCCGGCTTCCGCCGTAATCAGGCCGCCTTTGCCGCGCGCTGGTTGCCGCCGCCCTCGGCGATCATCGTCTACGGCATGGGCCTGACCCAGCACCGGCGCGGCATCGACAACGTGCGCATGCTCTGCAACCTGCTGCTGATGCGCGGCAACATCGGCCGCGACGGCGCTGGCATCTGCCCGGTGCGCGGGCATTCCAACGTGCAGGGCCAGCGCACCGTGGGCATTTCCGAAAAGCCGGAGCTGGTGCCGCTGGACCGGCTGGCGGAGCAGTACGGGTTCGAGCCCCCGCGCGAAAAGGGGCTGGACACCATCGGCACCGTGGAGGGCGTGCTGGACGGCTCGGTGCGCGCCTTCATCGGCATGGGCGGGAATTTCGCGCGCGCGGCGCCGGACACCTACCGGCTGGAGGAGGCCTGGAAGCGGCTGCGCCTGACGGTGAACGTGGCCACCAAGCTCAACCGCGGCCACCTGCTGTGCGGCGAGGTGTCGCTGCTGCTGCCGTGTCTGGGCCGGCTGGAGCGCGACGTCCAGGCCACCGGCGACCAGAAGGTGTCGATGGAGGACAGCACCACCTGCATCCACGCCTCGCTCGGGACCCACGAGCCGGCTTCCCCGGACCTGCTCTCCGAGCCCGCGATCGTGGGCGGCATGGCCAAGGCGATCCTGGGCGACGCATCGCGGGCACCGTGGGACGACTGGGTGGGCGATTACAGCCTGGTGCGCGATGCGATCGAGGCGACCTATCCGGTCGACTTCGCCGAGTTCAACGACCGGCTGCACACGCCCGGCGGGTTCCCCCGGAAGATCGCCGCGCGCGAGCGGCGCTGGGAGACCGACAGCGGCCGCGCCGAGTTCATGGTGCCCGACACCCTCTGCGCCACCGGCTTCGATGATGCCCAGGGCCGCTACCGCATGGTCACCGTGCGCAGCAACGACCAGTTCAACACCACCGTCTACGGATACCGCGACCGCTTCCGCGGCATCGACGGCACCCGCCGCGTGCTGATGATGTCGCACGAGGACATCGAACAGGCGGAACTGGAGGACGGCGACCTGGTGGACGTGCTCACCGATGCCGCGGTGGAGGAGGGTGGGGAGGCGACGGAGCGCGCAGTGGGCGGGCTGCGCGTGGTCGCGCGCAACCTGCCGCGCGGCTGCATCGTCGGCTACTACCCCGAGCTCAACCCGCTGCTGCCCGTCGGCCACCATGCCATCGAGGCGCGGGTGCCGGCAGGCAAGTCGATCCCGGTGCGGGTGCGGCCGGCAGCGGGCGACGGGTCGGCGCCGGTGCCGGCGGGCCCGTCTCCCGTCTGAGCCGGGAGCAGGCGCCTACTTCTTCGCTTCCACGCCTTCGGCGTCGCGCAGCATGAAGGTCTGGGTCACCTCGGGAAGGTTGTCCAGGACCCACTGCGCCATGGCCTCTTCCTGGACCAGGATCTGCTCGCACACGCGCTGCGTTTCGGCGTCGCCCCCTTGACGATCTCGTCGGAAGCGAACATGCCGGCCAAGCCCTGGCCCATGGCCGCCATCGTGCCCATCGTGTCCTTGACTGCGGAAGGCGAGCCGCCCAGCCGCTCCAGGCAGCCTTCCAGCAGCTTCTGCTGGCCGCGGGTCTCTTCCAGGTGCTGCTCGACCCTGGCCTTCATCTTCGGATAGTTCTCGATGCGCGAGGCCTGGGCCTTGAGCATCTGCTCGGCCTGCTGCTCCATTGCATGGGCATCGCGCAGCCAGTTGACCAGGTGTTCGCGCGGGTTGCCCATGGCGCCGCCTCGTGGGAGGGGGCTTTGACGCCAGCCCCGCTGCCGTGAGTTCCACGCGATGGGCGCCGGTTGTGGCGGCGATGGTGTTCCGGCGAACATGCCGCTTCCTGTCCGTTACGGAATCCGCATGCGCGCACCCAACAAGTGGATGCTCCTGGCCATCGGCCTGCTGGTGCTCGCGCTTCTGGCCTGGGGCATTGGCAAGTTGCGCGGTCCGGTGCTGCCGGGCTACGAGGTGGTGGCCGGACCCATGGTGCAGACCGTGGTGGCGACCGGCCGCGTGGCTGCGCCCTCACGGGTGCAGGTGGGGGCGGAAATCGCCGGACTGGTGCTGGAGCGCCGGGTGATGGATGGCGACCGGGTGGAAGCCGGAGACGTGCTGGTTACCCTGCGCGCGCGCGATCTGGAAGCGCGGCGTGATGAGGCCCGCGCCGCGCTCGCCGCCCTGCAGGATGCGGATCTGCCCGATGCCCGTGCGCGCCTGCGCCAGGTCCAGGCCGACCTGGCACAGGCCGAGCGCGCCCACGCCCGCCGCCGCGAGCTGAGCGAACGCCAGCTGGTGGCCCGCGAGGATGTGGAGCAGGCCGCGCAGGCAGAAATCGCCGCGCGCGCAGCGGCCGAGCAGGCGCGGCTGGCGGTCCAGGCCCTTGCCGGTGGCGCACGCGAGGCCCAGCTGCGCGAGCGCCTGGAGGCCGCCGAGGCCGACTTGGCCCGCGCTGTGATCCGCGCCAGCGTGCCCGGCGTGGTGCTGACCCGGCTGGTGGAGCCCGGTGACACCGTGGTGCCCGGCGATGCGCTGCTGGAAATCGCCGCCGATGCGCCGGGCGAGATCCTGCTGCCGCTGGACGAGAAGAACCTGGCGCGGCTGGAAATCGGCCAGTCCGCCACCTGTATCGCCGATGCCTTCCCGGACCGTCCGTTTGCGGCCACCGTGCATCACATCGCTCCCGGCATCGACCCTGCCCGCGGCACGGTGGACGTGCGCCTGCGGCTCGACCCGGCGGCCGACTTCGTCCGCCAGGACATGACCGTCACCGCGACCATCATCA
>DXCY01000019.1 GCA_019115725.1 Candidatus Luteimonas excrementigallinarum | reverse complement strand
GTCCTTCATCCTGCCGTTCACCGGCGACCTGGAGTACCTGACCCTGGGTGCCATGGTCAGCGTGCCGTTTGGCCTGGCCACCAAGTACGACCCCGACTGGGTCGGCCGCTACCACGCGATCGAGTCCGACGTGCAGGTGATCGACCTGACCCTGGCCGCCTCGGTGGAGCTGCATGAGCGCGTGTCCGCCGGCTTCGGCCTGATGATCCAGCGTTCGGACGTGACCCTGTCCAACGCGATCGATTTCGGCAGCTCGCTGTGCGCCAACCCGGCCACCCAGCAGCTGTGCTTCATGCCCGACCCGGTGACCGGCCCGTACGGCCCGCAGAAGAACGACGGCTTCGCCGAAGTCAGCGGCTCGGACACCAGCATCGGCTGGACCACCGGCCTGAACGTGCGCCCGATCGACAGCCTGTCGCTGGGCTACGCCTACCGCTCGGAGATCAAGCACGAGGTAGACGGTGACGCCACCTTCGACGTGCCCTCCAACGTGGCCCCGATCCTGGCCGGCACCGGCCAGTTCCAGAACGTCGATGGCGGCGCCCGCCTGGTGCTGCCGGCCACCCACACCTTCAGCGCCACCTGGCAGGCCACCGACCGCCTGGCCCTGATGGGCGAGGCCCGGCTGACCAAGTGGACCTCGATGGACGAGGTGCGCATCCAGTTCGACAACCCAGTACAGCCGGACTCGGTCGAGAACTACAACTGGCATGACAGCTGGTTCTACTCGATCGGTGCCGAGTACACCCTCAACGACCGCTGGACCCTGCGTGGCGGCATCGGCCGCGACGAGTCGCCGATCGCCTTCCAGCACCGCACCCCGCGGATGCCGGACGAGGACCGCACCTGGTTCGCCGTAGGCGCCACCTGGTCGGTCACCGACAACTGGGACATCACCGGTGCCTACACCCGCATCGACATCGGCGACGACCCGCAGCTGGACCTCGTTGGCGGCGGTGCGCGCCTGGTGGGCAAGTACGACAGCAGCGTGAACCTGTTCGGCCTGTCGGCGCAGTACAAGTTCTGATTGCAGTCTCCGCGGCACAAAAAAGGCCCCGCTCCGGCGGGGCCTTTTTCATGGGCAGCGTTTGCAGGGTCCGGCCCGGGGATGCTCCGGGCCGGACCTGCGCGGTCAGTCTTCCAGCGTCAGCAGGCTGGCGTTGCCGCCGGCGGCCGTGGTGTCGATGGTGACCGTCTTCTCGGTGGCGAAGCGCGGCAGGTAGTGCGGGCCGCCGGCCTTGGGGCCGGTGCCGGACAGGCCGCGGCCGCCGAACGGCTGCACGCCCACCACCGCGCCAATCTGGTTGCGGTTCACGTACACGTTGCCGACCCGCGCCCGGGCCACGATGTGGTCCACGGTCTCGTCAATGCGCGAGTGGATGCCGAGCGTCAGGCCGTAGCCGGTGGCGGTGATCGCGTCGATCACCTTGTCCAGCTCACCCGACTTCCAGCGGATTACGTGCAGCGCCGGGCCGAATTTTTCATGCTCCAGCTGATCGAGCGATTCCAGCTCCCACGCCTGCGGCAGGAAGTAGGTGCCGTGGGCCAGGCTGTCGTTGCCCTTGGCCTTGGCGATCGGCCTGGCTTCGGCGTCCATGCGCTGGGCGTGCTCTTCCAGCATCTTCAGCGCCGCGTCGTCGATCACCGGGCCCACGTCGGTCGAGAGCAGGGCCGGATCGCCCACCTGCAGCTCGGCAGTGGCGCCGGCGATCATCTCGATCACCTTGTCGGCGATGTCGTCCTGCACGAACAGGATCCGCGCCGCCGAGCAGCGCTGCCCGGCCGAGGTGAAGGCCGAGCCCAGCACATCGCGCACCAGCTGTTCGGGCAGGGTGGAGGAGTCGGCGATCAGCGCGTTCTGGCCGCCGGTCTCGGCCACCAGAATGCCGATCGCCGCGTCGCGCGCGGCCAGCGCGCGGTTGATCGCCCGGGCGGTGAAGGTGGAGCCGGTGAAGGCCACGCCGTCTACGCGCGGATCGGAGGTCAGCGCCGCACCCACCACTGCCCCGGTGCCCGGCACGAACTGCAGCACGTCGGTGGGGATACCCGCCTCGTGCATCAGCTTCACCGCCTCGAAGCCCACCAGCGTGGTCTGCTCGGCCGGCTTGGCGATCACCGCGTTGCCCGCGGCCAGCGCCGCCGACACCTGGCCCAGGAAGATCGCCAGCGGGAAGTTCCATGGGCTGATGCACACGAACACGCCGCGCCCGCCCAGGTGCAGCGAGTTGGATTCACCGGTCGGGCCGGGCAGCGCCGCAGGCGAGAACAGGGTGCGGGCCTGACCGGCGTAGTAGCGCAGGAAGTCCACCGCCTCGCGTACTTCGGCCACGCCATCGAGGACGGTCTTGCCGGCCTCGCGGGTGCACATGGCGATGAAGTAGCCCATGCGTGCTTCCAGCAGGTCGGCGGCGTGCTCCAGGATCGCTGCGCGCGACATGGCCGGCGTGCCGTCCCAGCCCGGATGGGCGGCGACGGCATTGGCCAGGGCACGCTCCACCGTGGCTTCATCGGCGGCCACCCAGCTGCCCAGCTCCACGCGCCGGTCGGCGGGGCTGGTCACCTTGTGCGACTCGCCCGAAGACGTGGCGCCCGGTACCAGCGGCTGCGCGGTCCAGTTGGCGGGGGTGGCGGCGATCTCTTCTGCAAGCTTGCGAAGCTGGTCGTCGTTGGCGAGGTTGACGCCCATTGAATTGCTCCTGTTGTCGCCCTGGCTGCGGTACAGCTCGACCGGCAGGGGAATGCGGGGGTGGGGGGTGGCCTGGAAACTTTCAACGACCTCGATCGGGTCGCGCACCAGGTCTTCGATGGCCACGTCTTCATCACTGATGCGGTTGACGAAGCTCGAGTTGGCGCCGTTTTCCAGCAGACGCCGCACCAGGTAGGGCAGCAGCTCCTCATGGCTGCCGACCGGCGCGTACACGCGGCAGGGCACGTCCATGCGGTCGGCCGGCATCACTTCGGCATACAGGTCGTCGCCCATGCCGTGCAGCTTCTGGAATTCCCAGGCGTGGCCCGCGGCCTTCGGCGCATCGGCAGACAGCCACAGCCCGGCCATGCGATGCACCGCGGCGATGGTGTGCGCGTTGTGGGTGGCGAACATCGGGTACACCGCGTCGGCGCTTTCCAGCATGCGCCGGGCGCAGGCCAGGTAGCTCACGTCGGTGTTGGGCTTGCGGGTGAACACCGGATAGCCGTCGTGGCCATCCACCTGCGAGCGCTTCACCTCGCTGTCCCAGTAGGCGCCCTTGACCAGGCGCACCGGGATCCGGCGGCCGTGGCGGCGCGCCAGGTCCACGGTCCAGTCGATCACGAACGGGGCGCGCTTCTGGTAGGCCTGGATCACCAGGCCGAAGCCTTCCCAGCCGTGCAGCGAAGCGTCGTTCCATGCGGCTTCAAACACCGCCAGCGACAGCTCCAGGCGGTCGGCTTCCTCCGCGTCCACGGTCAGGCCGATGCCCAGGCGCCTGGCGCGCTGGGCCAGGCCCAGCAGGCGCGGTGCCAGCTCGGCCAGCACGCGCTCACGCTTGGCGTGCTCGTAGCGCGGGTGCAGGGCCGAGAGCTTGACCGAAATGGACGGCGCGGAAATCTCGTCCCCGAACGGGCCGTTGGCGCCGATTGCATCGATCGCGTCGTGGTAGGCCTTGAGGTAGCGCTCGGCATCGGCGGCGGTCATGGCCGCCTCGCCCAGCATGTCGAACGAATAGCGGAAATTGGCGTTCGCGCCCTTGCGGCTGCGGGACAGGGCCTCGCCAATCGTGCGGCCCATCACGAACTGGTGGCCCATGATCCGCATCGCCTGGCGCACCGCCAGGCGGATCACCGGCTCGCCCACGCGGCCCATCAACCGCTTGAAGGCGCCGTGCACGTCGCGTTTGGTCTCATCGGCCAGGTCCACCAGGCGTCCGGTCAGCATCAGCCCCCAGGTGGAGGCATTGACCAGCACCGATTCGGACTGGCCCATATGCTTCTTCCAGTCGGCATCGCTGAGCTTGTCGCGGATCAGCTTGTCGGTGGTGTCCTGGTCGGGGATGCGCAGCAGCGCCTCGGCTACCGACATCAGCACCACGCCTTCCTCGCTGGCCAGGTCGTACTGCTGCATGAAAGCCTCAATCACACCCTGGTCCTTGGTGCGGGCGCGGACGCGGCGTACCAGGTCGGTGGCCGTGACCTGGATCGACTGGCGATCCTCGTCAGGCAGGCGGGCCTGGTCGAGCAGTTCCTGGAGGTGGGTGGTTTCGTCGCGCGTCCATGCAGAGGTGATCTTCGCCATGGCGGGAGACGATGACGGCAGGGGAGACAGGGCAGGGGGTACGGACACGGTCATGCACACGTGGGGATGGAACCCAATTCTAAGCGGTCCGGGCCCGTCATGGCGGGCTTTTTGGACCATGACCAAAGGCCCCTGAAAAGGTCCGCGCTTTGCAGTGCTTGCCGGTCCTTGCCGGAGGTCGCTACTATCGGGACGCTCTTGAGAACAGACTGCTGTGTGTTTGTCCAGAGTTCTGGTGAATGTTTCGCCAGGCCAGACACATGGTTTCGTTTCCGACCGCAGTACCGCAGTACGCAACGCCGTTCCGGCATCGGGGTTCGAACGTGAAGCAAGTCGCTCGTATCAAGCAATGGGGCGTTGGCCTCGCACTTTGGGCACTGTCTGCCTGTGTGTTTGCCCAGTCAGCCGATCCGCAGAGATGGCAGCTCAACATGGGCCGGGGCGTTACCCCCACTTCCCAGAATGCCTATGACGCCCACATGTTCGTGCTGTGGGTGTGCGTGGTCATCGGCGTGCTGGTGTTTGGCGCCATGGGCTATGCGATTTTCAAGTTCCGCAAATCCAGGGGGGCGGTGGCTTCGCAGTTCAGCCACAACACCACCGCGGAAATCATCTGGACGGTGATCCCGGTGATCATCCTGGTGGTCATGGCCTTCCCGGCCACCAGCAAGCTGATCCAGATGTACGACGTGCGCGACTCGGAAATGACGGTCAAGGTGACCGGCTTCCAGTGGATGTGGGAGTACGAGTACATCGGTGAGGACGTGGCCTTCCTCAGCCGCATGGATCGCGAGAGCGACCGCCTGCGCCAGAACCGCAACACCACCCGCGCCGAGCTCGATGCACACGGTGCCTACCTGCTCGAGGTGGACAACGAGCTGGTGCTGCCCACCGATACCAAGGTGCGCTTCGTGATCACCGCCGACGACGTGATCCACTCCTGGTGGGTGCCGGCGCTGGGTTTCAAGCAGGACGCCATTCCCGGGATCATCAACGAAGCCTGGACCGAAATCCGCGAGCCGGGCGTGTACCGCGGCCAGTGCGCGGAGCTGTGCGGCAAGGACCATGCGTTCATGCCGATCGTGGTGCGCGCGGTTCCGCGCGATGAGTTCGATCAGTGGCTGGCTGCGCGCAAGGCGGACAACGCCCCGGCGCCGGCCCCCGCGCCCGTGATCGAAGAGCCGGCTGAAGAGATCCCGGCCGAGGAAGCTACCGCCCAGGTTCCCGCCACCGCGCCGGTCGCGGGCTGAGCGGCAACACCCACGCACGATTTCCCAGGCAGACGCCATGTCCAGCACACCCACCACCGCCGACCTCCACCACGCCGACGACCACGGCCACAAGCAGGGCTTTGTGGATCGCTGGCTGTTCTCCACCAACCACAAGGACATCGGCTCGCTGTACCTGCTGTTCTCCTTCACGATGGTGATCATCGGCGCGGCGATGAGCGTGATCATCCGCCTCGAGCTGGCGGTTCCGGGCCTGCAGCACGTCAGTCCCGATTTCTTCAACCAGATGACCACCATGCATGCGCTGGTGATGATCTTCGGCGCGGTCATGCCGGCCTTCGTGGGCCTGGCCAACTGGATGATCCCGCTGCAGATCGGCGCGCCGGACATGGCGCTGCCGCGCATGAACAACTGGTCGTTCTGGATCCTGCCGTTCGCGTTCCTGATGCTGCTGTCCACGCTGTTCATGCCGGGCGGCGCGCCGGGCACCGGCTGGACCCTGTATCCGCCGCTGAGCCTGCAGGGCAGCAACTCGATCGCCTTCACCATCCTGGCCATCCACATGATGGGCATCAGCTCGATCATGGGCGCGATCAACGTGATCGCCACCGTGCTCAACATGCGTGCGCCGGGGATTGATCTGCTGAAGATGCCGATCTTCTGCTGGACCTGGCTGATCACCGCGTTCCTGCTGATCGCGGTGATGCCGGTGCTGGCCGGCGCGGTGACCATGCTGCTGACCGACAAGTTCTTCGCCACCAGCTTCTTCAACGCAGCCGGCGGCGGCGACCCGGTGATGTACCAGCACATCTTCTGGTTCTTCGGCCACCCCGAGGTCTACATCATGATCCTGCCCGCCTTCGGCGTGGTCAGCGAGGTGATCCCGACCTTCAGCCGCAAGCCGCTGTTCGGCTACCAGGCCATGGTGTACGCCACCGCGGCCATCGCTTTCCTGAGCTTCATCGTCTGGGCCCACCACATGTTCACCGTGGGCATGCCGCTGGGCGGCGAGATCTACTTCATGTTCGCGACCATGCTGATCGCCATCCCCACCGGGGTGAAGATCTTCAACTGGGTCTCGACCATGTGGGAGGGATCGCTCACCTTCGAGGCGCCGATGCTGTGGTCGTGCGCGTTCGTGGTGCTGTTCTCCATCGGCGGGTTCTCGGGCCTGATGCTGGCCATCGTGCCGGCCACGTTCCAGTACCACGACACCTACTTCGTGGTCGCCCACTTCCACTACGTGCTGGTGACCGGGGCCATCTTCGGCATCATTGCGGCGATCTATTACTGGTGGCCCAAGTGGACCGGGCGCATGTACAGCGAGCGCTGGGCCGCGGTGCACTTCTGGTGGACCATCGTGTTCTCCAACCTGCTGTTCTTCCCGCAGCACTTCCTCGGCCTGGCCGGCATGCCGCGCCGCATCCCGGATTACAACGTGGTGTTTGCGGACTGGAACCTGATCAGCTCGATCGGCGCGTTCGGCATGTTCCTCACGCCGTTCATGATGTTTGCCATCCTGCTGCACTCCAAGAAGTACGGCGCCATCGCCCCGGCGCGTCCGTGGGAGGCGGCCAAGGGCCTGGAGTGGACGGTGCCGTCGCCGGCCCCGCACCACACCTTCTCCGTGCCGCCGGTGATCCGCCCGGGCGACCTGGCCCACGGCGACTTCGAACACCTGGACTACGACCAGTCCAGCTCGGAACTGGAAGGATCGGCCGATACCAATGCCCGCAAGTCATGACCAGCGCCACGGCCGGGATGAGGCACAGGTGTCCGACGCGCGCCGGCGTGCGCGTCGCACCGCACTCATCGTTGGCCTCATTGCCGTGGCGGTCTATGCGGGCTTCATTCTTTCGGGGGTGTTGAACCAATGAGCGCACCGGGCAACGGCGGGATCCTCAAGCTGCTCGGCATTGCCGTGGCCGCCTTCGTGGTCACCTTCTCGCTGGTGCCGATCTACCGCATTGCCTGCCAGAAGGTGTTCGGCATCCGCCTGGACAACACCGCCGTGGCCGAGCCCGTGCAGGCCGCGGCCGTGGATATGGAGCGGATGGTGACGGTGGAGTTCGACGGCGTGGCCAACTCCAAGCTGCCGTGGTCGTTCCATCCCAACGAGGTGCGCATGCAGGTGCAGGTGGGCAAGGTGTACGAGACCACCTACTTCGCCCAGAACAACAGCGACGCGCCGATTGTGGGCAGCGCCACGCCGTCAGTGGCACCGGCGCGCGCGTCCAAGTTCTTCCAGAAGACCGAGTGCTTCTGCTTCACCGCGCAGACGCTGCAGCCGGGTGAGGTACGCGACATGCCGGTGCGTTTCATCATCGATCCGTCGCTGCCGGAGATGGTCGATACGGTCACGCTGTCCTACACCTTCTTCAAGAACGATTACGCAACCGAGCGACTGGCGCATGATGCGCCGGGGTCCCCCGGGCACGTGCGGCCGCTGGCCGCGCGCTGACCGGTCCACACCACATCACGCAGTTCGAACCGGAAGCAGAGTCATGGCCCAAGTCCAAGCACAGCACCCGCACGCAGAGCAGCCCTATTACGTGCCGACCCACAGCAAGTGGCCGCTGTTTGCGTCGGTGACGTTCTTCATCGCGATGTTCGGCCTGGCCAGCTGGTTCAACGATGTCAGCTGGGGCCCCACCATGTTCTTCATCGGCGTGGGCGGGCTGGCGCTGATCCTGTTCAAGTGGTTCGCCGACGTGATCGTGGAGTCGGTGTCGGGCTACTACAACAAGCAGGTGGATACCTCGTTCCGGATGGGGATGATCTGGTTCATCTTTTCCGAGGTGATGCTGTTCGGTGCATTCTTCGGCGCGCTGTTCTACACCCGCATCCTGTCGGTGCCGTGGTTGGGCGGCGAAGGCGTAAAGGGCGTGGCCACCAACACCTTCCTGTGGGACGAGTTCAGCGCCGGCTGGCCCACCGCCGGCCCTGCAGCCGTGGGCGGCTCGTTCGAGCTGATCCCGGCCTGGGGCCTGCCGCTGCTCAACACCCTGATCCTGCTGACCTCCGGCATCACCCTCACCATCGCCCACCACGCGCTGAAGGCCAACAACCGCCGCCAGCTGCTGATCTGGCTGGGCGCCACGGTGCTGCTGGGAGCGATCTTCCTGGTCTCCCAGGCCATGGAGTACGTGCACGCCTACCGCGATCTCAACCTCACCATGGGTTCCGGCATCTACGGCTCCACCTTCTTCATGCTCACCGGCATCCACGGCGTCCACGTGACCCTGGGCGCGGTGATCCTGGCGGTGGTGTGGATGCGCAGCCTGAAGGGGCACTTCGACGCGGAGAACCACTTCGTGTTCGAAGCCGCCGCGTGGTACTGGCACTTCGTTGACGTGGTGTGGCTGGCGCTGTTCCTGTTCGTCTACGTGGTGTAGCGGCCGGAGACGCGAAACGGGGGAAGCAGGTGCGGCGCGGCGATTGAGGGCCTGGATAGATCGTGGTTGCCGTGTGTTGCTTTCCATGACCCCGCCCAGGGCGTCGGATCATCCATGGACGTGATTGTTGGCCGCAGCAGATGCCGGGCGGGCATCTGCCGGGCGCGGCTGATCAGCCACCCAGCCCGTGCGGCTCGATCCAGCCCATCCCGATCGCCAGGATCACCAGCAGGATCAGTGCCACCGACACCGCCACCCGACGGGTCAGCGCATTCACGGTGCGCTTGGTGCGGCCCTTGTCGGACATCATGTAATACAGACCCGCGCCGAGGTTCCACAGGATGACGATGAAGAAAGCGACGATCAGCAGGATTTTGAGCGTGTCGTTCATCGAAGACTCCAAAGCCGCGGGGCGCGGCGATTCATTATTACAGCCTCGCGTGCCGGCATGTTGAGGCGCGGTGCAACGCTTGCCATTGGCTGGGCGCTGGCAGTGATGGCGATCACGCTGTTCGCCTGGCTGGGCACCTGGCAGTACGGGCGTCAGCATGAAAAGCAGGCCATGCTGGATGCCGCCGCCCAGGTACTGGCGCAGCGCGATGCCCGGCCGCTGGCGCTTGCCGCTGATCCTGATGCCGCCGATGGCTACACGTGGGCGGCCGGAGACGGCCAGTGGGCGGATGCGCCCGCGGTGCTGCTGGACAACCAGCAGCGCAATGGCCGGCCCGGCGTGCGCGTGTATCGATTGTTTGAACCTGCCGCCGGCGAGCCCCTGCTGGTGGAGCTCGGCTGGCTGCCCGTGCCGGCCGATCGCAGCATCCCGGCCATTACCGATCCGCCGCCCGCGCCGCCGCTGGAAGGCCTGCTGTTGCCGCCGCCCTCCGCCGGCCTGGCCGCCGCCGCGATCCAGCCGCAGGCCGATGGCAGCCTGCTGTTGATGGCGCTGGACAGGCAGGCCGTGGCCGCCGCGCTGGGCCGGGAAGCCATCGCTCCGCGCGTGCTGCGCCTGGATCCCGATGCCGCAGGCGGCTATGCCCGCGACCTCGAGATCCTGCCCAACACCCTGCCGCCGGAAAAACACCTCGGCTACGCCGTGCAGTGGTTCGGCCTGGCCCTGACCGTGCTGGTCACCGCATTGATCCTCACCTTCCGTCGCCGGCGTGCTCATTCCGGCAATCACAGGCATTCTCGACACCCATGACATCTCCTGCTGCTGATCCTGCTTCCACCGCCCGGCGCAACCGCAACCGCGGCATGCTGATCCTGATCGTGGTGCTGTTTCTGGGCAGCGCGCTGATTGCCGGCGTCCTGCGCTTTTCCGGCTGGCGTCCGGAAGGCACCCGCAACCATGGCGAGCTGTTGCAGCCGCCGGGTGACCTGCGCGCGCTGCAGCTGCAGCTGGCCGAAGGCGGCGAGTATCCGTGGGACCCCGACGCGCGCATCTGGCGCATCACCCTGGCGCCACCCGCGGGCTGCGATGCGCCGTGCGTGGAGCTGGCCACCAAGCTCGACCTGGTGTGGCAGCTGTTCGGCCGCCATGCCGATCGCGTGCATACGCTGTGGGTGGGCGAGGTGCCGGAGAACATCACCAGCAACCGTTCGCTGCGCGTGGTCCAGCCCGATCCGGGCCTGCGCGCTGCGCTGCCGGGTGTGGATGATCCCACCGGCATCCCGGTTTACATCATCGATCCCAACGGCTTCGTCATTCTGCGCTACGCTCCGGGCTTCGACCCCGGAGACCTGCGCAGCGACATGGTACGCCTGCTGAGACTCGACTGATGGCAGGACCGTTGCCGCAGCAAGGCCGCACGCTATCCCAGGCGGCCCTTTACCGACACTTCCATCGCATCGCCTGGCTGGCCGTGGTGCTGACCCTGTGCGTGGTGATCTTCGGCGCCTTCGTGCGCCTGTCCGACGCCGGCCTCAGCTGCCCGGACTGGCCCACCTGCTATGGCCGCGCCGCATGGCCGCAGGCGCCGGCCGAAGTGGCCGACCACGCCGCCAGCCAGATCCGCCCGTTCGAGAACCACAAGGCCTGGCGTGAGCAGGTGCACCGCCACATCGCCGCCATCCTCGGCGTGCTGGTGCTGTCGCTGGCGCTGCTGGCCGCGCGTCGGCGCCGGTTTGGCCCGGCACAGATCCTTGGCGCCTCGGTGCTGGTGGCCGCGGCCATCCCCGCCTATATGTATGGTCACATCGGCGCCGCGTTCGCGCTGGCCGGGGCCGGACAGGCGGTGCTGCTGCTGGCGGCGCTGCGATGGTCCAACGTGGACATGGCCCGCGCCGCCGCGCTGACCCTGGCGGTGATCATCTTCCAGGCGCTGCTGGGCAAGTGGACGGTGACCCTGCTGCTCAAGCCGGTGATCGTGATGGCCCACCTGATGGGCGGGCTGCTGACGTTCTCGCTGCTGACCTGGATGGCGTGGAGCGCCACCAACGTGCCCATCCGCCTGGCCACCGCGCCCACGGTGCGCCGGTGGCTGTACGCCGCGCTGGGCGTGCTGGGCCTGCAGATTGCGCTGGGCGGCTGGGTGAGCGCCAACTACGCCGCGCTCTCCTGCGGCGGCGGCGGTTGGGCGGGCGATGCGCATCACTATCTGGATTTCCCCCGCTGCGTGGGCCAGTGGTGGCCGCAGGCCGATTTCCGCGAAGGCTTCGTGCTGTGGCGCGGGATCGGTGTGGATTACGAAGGCGGAATTCTCGATGGCCAGTCGCGCATCGCCATCCAGATGGCCCACCGCATGGGCGCCGTGGCCGCGTTTGCCGTGCTGATCGCGCTGGCCGTGCGGCTGCTGCGTATGCCCGGCATGCGTGGCTGGGGCAGCGCGCTGGCCGCGCTCACCGTCACCCAGGTGGCGCTGGGCATCCTCAACGTCAAACTGGCCCTGCCGCTGTGGCTGGCAGTGCTGCACAACGCAGGCGCCGCGCTGCTGCTGTTCGTGCTGGTCTCGCTGCTGGCGCGGGTGAGGGAGCCGGACTGATGGGCAGCATTGCCGGCCAGTACTGGGAGCTGACCAAGCCGCGGGTGGTCTCGCTGATTGTGTTCACCGCGCTGGTGGGCATGTTCCTGGCGGTGCCGGGCCTGCCGCCGCTGAAGCTGGTGGTGGCCGGCATGATGGGCATCTGGCTGGCGGCCGCCTCGGCCGCGGCCATCAATCACCTCATCGACCAGCGCATCGACAAGGTGATGGTGCGCACCGCGCAGCGTCCGCTGGCCACCGGCACCCTGCGGCCAGCGCAGGTGCTGACCTTTGCCGTGGCGCTGGGCGTGGCCTCCATGGCCATCCTTGTGCTGTGGGTGAACACGCTGACCGCTGTGCTCACCTTCGCCTCGCTGATCGGCTACGCCATCATCTATACCGGCTACCTCAAGCGGGCCACGCCGCAGAACATCGTGATTGGCGGCATTGCCGGCGCCGCCCCGCCCGCGCTGGGCTGGGCCGCGATTACCGGCACGTTGGATCCCTACGCGCTGCTGCTGGTGCTGATCATCTTCGTCTGGACTCCGCCGCACTTCTGGGCCTTGGCCATCTTCCGCCGCGAGGATTACGCCCGCGCCCTGGTGCCCATGCTGCCCGTGACCCACGGGGTCACCTACACCCGCTGGCAGATCCTGTTCTACACCGTGCTGCTGCTGGTGGTGACCGTGCTGCCCTGGGCCACCGGCATGAGCGGCCTGTTCTACCTCGGCGGCGCGCTGGTGCTGGGCGGCGTGTTCCTCTGGTACGCATGGAAACTGCTGGACCCGCCGGATGAATTTTTCGCCATGCGGGTATTCAACTACTCGGTGATCTACCTGATGGCGCTGTTCGCCTTCCTGCTGCTGGACCACTGGCTGCAGCCGTGGCTGGCACCCGCCCCGCTGATGGTGTTCGAAAGCATCGGCTGATCCGCCCCGACCACAGGCACGGAGTGCGCGCATGAAAGAAAAGGACAAGGCAAGGTGGGCAGCGATCCGTGAAAAGGGCGCGCTGCGCTTCATCCTCATCTATGGCGTGCTCGGCTGGGGAGTCGGCACCGCGGTGGTATTCACCGGCCTGATGTGGCTGATGGGCGATGCGGATGTGGGCCGGATATTCCGCTTTGCGGCCCTGGCCTTTCCCATTGGCGGGCTGGCCTGGGGCGCGATCATGTGGTGGGTGACGGAGCGGATGTACCGGCGGGGGTGAGACCGGTTGTTTGTGGGGGTCTGCGCTGATAGGTTCGGGGTGGGTCGGATAACAA
>DXCY01000229.1 GCA_019115725.1 Candidatus Luteimonas excrementigallinarum | reverse complement strand
GAACTCGCCCTCGCCCGTGGCAAGCAGAAGCACGACAAGCGAGATGCCGAGCGCGACCGTGACTGGGACCGCGAAAAGCAGCGCCTGCTGCGTCGCCACAACCGCGACGCCTGAGCCGCGGCCATCCACCGGCGCGGGTGTGTGAATGCCCACTGCACAATCGCGGCCCGCACCTTGTTTACCGGCCCGGCGCCCCTATACTTGATAGGGTCAGCGTGAACGTTATTCCCGGGGGTGCATTGGCTTCGACGGGGGTTGCGAAATCACCTGGTGCATGCCGAGGGGGCAGCTTTCCTCGTAAATCCAGCGGCAAACTTCTAGTTGCCAACGACGACAACTACGCTCTCGCCGCTTAAGGCGTAAGCCCCGAACCCACTTGTGCCTGTGCTCGTGGATGTAGGGTCATTATCACAGGAACCAGCCGCGGAGGTTGCCTGTCTTCCGCGGTTGAATCTACAGGCTGGTTTCCTGATGCGCTTCGCGCGTCGTGCTGTCAGGGAACGAGACCCAACGGCGAGCTAAGCATGTAGTACCGGGGATGGAGTGCCTTCGGACGCGGGTTCGATTCCCGCCACCTCCACCAATACTGAAGCCCCAACTGTTATCAGTTGGGGCTTTTTCTTGTCTATTTGCGCCAGTTCCCGCGTGTTGTTGGGGGTTCCTGCGGAAGCCTGCGGACTTCGCCAGCCGCCCGAATTGGCCGTTCCCGGCCACATTCCACTCTCTCCTGGCCATTCCTCGCTCCGACCTCGCTCCCTGGAACTGGCCCGAAGTCCGCAAAGGCCGCAACGCAGGCTCTTACAGATCAAAGGGTTACGCGCGGACGAATCAAGCGGTTGGATTGCGGCATTGGCTACCGGAGTGGGCAAACGTCCCTAGCGCAAAGCCAGCAGTCTTACCGTGCGTTCTATTCGATCTGGTCAAACAGTTTCTGCGCAGCGAGCCTGGCAGCGGCGTCTTGCGCCGGAGCAAGCGGTTCAAGATCTACCCCGTCACGACCTGCGACGTAGGCTGGACCGCCGACGTCATCGTCGTAGTCCGAACCGTCCTCGTTGATGGCGTAGTGCGCGTCCCGAGTCAGATCCGTTCCGACCAACTGCGAGAGATACACCCACGTCCATGGACCGAAGCCAACCAAGCGCTGTGGGCCGGTGTGCTGAACTTCTGGTTCATCGGGCGCGTGTTCGACCGGGTGAGGCCATGAGCCAGATTCCCCAGGCAGCTATCGCCCTGGCGAAGCGCTTCGAGGGGTTCCATCGAATTCCGAGGTCAGATCCGCTGCGCCGGGCCCATCCCTATATCTGCCCGGCTGGCTACTGGACGATCGGCTACGGCCGTTTGTGCAAGCCAGACCATCCACCGATCAACGAGGAAGAGGGCGAGATGTACCTGCGTCAGGACCTGCGCACAGCACTCACCGCCACGCTTCGCTACTGCCCGGTGCTGGCCGCCGAGCCAGAGGGACGAATCGCGGCCATCGTTGACTTCACCTTCAACCTCGGCGCGGGGCGGTTACAGACATCGACCCTGAGGCGACGGGTCAATCAGCGGGACTGGCATGCTGCGGGCAAGGAGCTGCGGCGATGGATCTATGGCGGCGGCAAGATTCTTCCTGGCCTCGTTGCCCGACGAGAGGCAGAGGTCATGCTCCTCATCGCCGAACCGAAGACTGCAATATAGCTACGAAGAACTGCAGCTGCTGCCCCTACCACGTCATGGGTTGTTCCAGCATCCAGGGCTTCGCGAGTCGAAGAACTTCACCTCTGTGTCAGGCAAGGACCGGCCAGCAGCCTTCAGAACCTGGTGGCAGAACGCTTGCTGATCTCCATCTGGCTGACCAGTGAACACGGAGACAGCCATTCGCTTCGGCGGATTCGCCGAAATTGCATCAAGCACATGCTGGTCCCGTTCGTCAAAGCTCCAGCCATAAACGACCAAACTCTCGCCGATCGCTGGCAGGACTTCCTCGTACACGTTCGTCAGGTAGTGACTCCGGCGAATCGCGGCGACTTTCTCCTTGCTGGTTCCTTCGCTAACAAACACTGGCACGTAGTGCCCGGACGACCACTTTCGGGTGATCGCTTCGAGCAAATCGCCCGTCGCGCCAGTGGATGCCGCGATCTTTGTCTCGTCACCAATGTAGTCGCGAGCCACGGAAAGACTGCCGTGCGGGTAGAACACCAGCGTTGCTCCGGCAGCGTGCCCATATGGCCTCCGCAGGTACTCCCAGTCCGTCTGAAATTCACCGTGATGGAAGGCATCCTTGAACCAGCTGCCGTTTGCTGCATTGAACAGCAGCATGGCCCAGTACAGGGTGAGGTCGTAGTTCAGGCTGACGACAGTTGGGAACGAGCTCGCGAATGCACCAACCCGCTGCAAGTCGGCCGCAACATCGGCATGTATCGGATGCACGCTGTGCACCGCTTCGATCAGCGCTGTTCGCACTTCCGCATAAGCCGCAGAGATGTCGGCCGACGGTGTCCCCAATGCTCCGTTGACGTGCTCGGCATACCAGCAGGCGAGTAGAACATGCTCGAAGTCGGTCGTCCCGAGCTTAGCGAATATTGGCGCGGTGGTTGCGAGCAACCCTTTTGCGTCAGCAACGCTGTGGAGCGTCGGATATGCAAACTCCTTGTGGATGGCGATGCTGGCGCCATTGCCCAGAAGGATGAATCGCCCCGTGTTTCGTAGACACCTTGCAGCCATAATCCACGGCAGCAGCAGGAGTGTCCATGAGCAAGCGATACACGGAAGAGTTCAAAGTTGAGGCGGTCAAGCAGGTCACGGATCGTGGCCACTC
>DXCY01000228.1 GCA_019115725.1 Candidatus Luteimonas excrementigallinarum | reverse complement strand
AACCCACGGTGAAGTCGGTGCGGGATGAGGGCATCAGGCGGCACCAGCGGCCCGGCGGGGCGGCTGGACTGGACATGGGGGAACCGGAAGAGATGGGGGCCTGGACGCCGCTTTGCAAACCTGTCCGCCGTGGATGCCGCACCAGACGGGGCCTTTCCCGGCGGCGCCGACCGACGCCCGGTTAGACTGGCCGGCCGCCTTCGCCCGTCCTGCCGATGCACCGCAACGCCCGCCGATTCAGCGTTACCGCCTCCCTCGCCTTGGCCCTGCTGGCCGCCGCCGGCTGCCGCAGCCCGCTGCCCGCGCCGGCCCAGCCCACGCCAACCCAGCCCACCATTGGCGAGCAGCGCGAGGCCACCCTGTTCTGGAGCCAGGCCGAACGCGAGGCCGGGTTCCGGCAGATGCAGGCGCTGTTTCCCAGCGATACCGCGGCGGCCGGCACCAGGGTGCGTCCGCTGCCGCCGGGCGCGCCGCTGACGCTGCCTGGTGGTGAAGTCTGGCTGGACGCATACATGGCCAGCCACCACATTGCCGGACTGATGGTGCTGCACCGGGGCCAGGTACGGCTGGAGCGCTACGGCCTGGATTTCGGTCCGGAACAGCACTGGGAGTCGTACTCGGTGGCCAAGTCGGTCACCTCCACCCTGCTTGGCATTGCTTTGGCCCAGGGCCACCTGCGCAGCCTGGAAGACCCGGTTTCCACCTACATCCCCGAGCTCGCTGGCAGCGCCTACGAGGGCGTCACCGTCGGCCAGCTGCTCACCATGACCTCGGGCGTGCGCTGGAACGAGGATTACGCGGATCCGCAATCCGACGTCGCGCAGATGTACCTGGGCCCCTGCGTCGACGGCCAGGCCCACGCCCTGTCCTACCTGCGCGGACTGCCGCGCGCGCACCCGCCCGGCAGCCACTGGAACTACAACACCGCCGAGACCGATCTGATCGGCCTGGTGGTCGAACGCGCCACCGGCCGGCCGCTGGCCCACTACCTGTCCGACACCATCTGGAAGCCCTACGGCATGGCCGCCGACGCCACCTGGATCCGCGACGAGTGCGATGGCAGCAACACCGGGGGCAGCGGGCTTTCCGCGACCCTGGGCGACTACGCCCGGCTGGGTCAGTTCATGCTCGAGGGCGGGCGCATCGATGGCCAGCAGGTGATTGCCGAGGCCTGGATGCAGGGCGCCGTGCGTGGCCAGGACAGCGAGGGCGCGCCCGAGCGCGGCTACGGCTACCAGTGGTGGACCGATCCCGACGGCAGCTATTCGGCGGTCGGCATCTTCGGCCAGATGGTCCACATCGACCCGGCGCGCGAGCTGGTGATCGCCCAGGTCGCGGCCTGGCCCCGGGCCACCTCCAGCGAGCTGGTGGCCGCCCGCCGCGACATGATCCAGGTGGTCAGGCAGGCGGTGGAAGCCGGGCCGTAGAAGGCCGACGACAGGAAAATGAGCTGCCGCCGTTATCGGCGGCGCACTCAGCGCAGCAGCAGCACCGGCACCCGGCAGGTGCGCAGCAGCGTGGTGGTGGTGCTGCCCACGATCAGCCGGCGGATGCGCGAGTGCCCGTAGGCACCCATCACCAGCAGATCCACCCCGCCCTGCTCCACTTCGCGGGCAATCACCTCGTCGGCATTGCCCGGCAGGATCCGCGCACTGGCCTGCAGGCCCGCCCCGGCCAGCCGTTCCAGCGCCCAGGCCTGCGCGCCACGGTGGGCCTCGCTGTCCGCGCCTACGGTCACCACGTCGATTGCCAGGCCCGCGCACAGCGGACTGTCCGCCACCATCTCCACGCCCTTGCGCGAGGTGGGGCTGTCGTCGAAGGCGATCAGCACACGCTGGATATCCTGGAAACTGCGCGAGGCAACCAGCAGCGGCCGATGCACCGCGCGCGCCACGCGCTCAAGCTGGCTGCCCAGGTGGCCCTTGGCGAAATCGGCGTGCTCGCCGCGCTTGCCGATCACAAACAGCCGCACCCGGTCCTCCAGCTCCACCAGGGTGTCCACCAGCGCGCCGTTGCGCAGCGTGGTGATCGCTTCCAGCCCGTGCTGCTCGCGGGCCAGCGCATCCAGCTGGCGCATCAGCAGGCGGCCGCGCTGCTGGGCGAGGCGGCTGCGCGTCTCGTCCATTTCAGCCAGTTCTTCCAGCAGCTTGCTCTTGACCCCGAGGTCAAGGCTGCCGCTGTGATCAAGCCTGGGCGCGGTTTCCGGATGGCGGTCGAGCACGTGGATGTATTCCAGCGGAGCACCCAGGCGCGTTGCCGCCCACGCCGCGTAATGGCCCACGCTTCCGGTGTAGACCGAGCTGTCCACGGCCGCCAGCACGTGGCCGCCCGACTGGAGATCCTTTTGCGCAGAACCGCTCATGTGCCGCTCCTTCATGACCTGCCCTCAATGACCCATCAGCCGCTCGGCATCCGGCTTGTCATGCACGCCCAGCCGGTCCACCAGGGTGGTGCTGGCCGTATCCATGCCGATGATTTCCACCTGCGCGCCCTCGCGCCGGAACTTCATCACCACCTTGTCCAGCGCGCCCACCGCGCTCAGGTCCCAGAACCGGGCGCCGGTGACATCAATCACCACCCGCTCCAGGGTTTCCCGGAAGTCGAACCCGGCCACGAAGCGGTCGGCCGAGGCGAAGAACACCTGCCCGGTGACCGCATAGCGCCGGCTGCTGCCGTCGGCACCGGGCGCGGAATCGATATGCAGCACCTGGCCCACCTTGCGGGCGAAGAACAGCGCCGACAGCAGCACGCCGGTCAGCACGCCCTTGGCCAGGTCGCTGGTGAACACGGTCACCAGCACCGTGCCGATCATGACGATGCTGGAACTCGGCGGATAGGTGCGCAGGTTGCGGATCGAGCTCCAGCTGAAGGTACCGATCGAGACCATGATCATCACCGCCACCAGCGCCGCCATCGGGATTCGCTCCACCCACGGCCCGGCGAACACCACCATCACCAGCAGCACCGCGCCGGCAACGAAGGTGGACAGGCGTCCGCGGCAGCCGGACTTCACGTTGATCACCGACTGGCCGATCATCGCGCAGCCGGCCATGCCACCCATGAAACCGGCGGCGATATTGGCCACGCCCTGGCCGGCGCACTCGCGGTTCTTGTTGCTGGGGGTGTCGGTGAGGTCATCGACGATCTGCGCGGTCAGCAGCGACTCCAGCAGGCCCACCGCCGCCAGCGTGGCCGACACCGGGAAGATGATCTTCAGCGTTTCCAGATTCCACGGCACGTCCGGCAGCAGGAACACCGGCAGACTGTCCGGCAGCTCGCCCATGTCACCCACGGTGCGGATATCCAGCCCCATCATGATCGCCACCGCGGTCAGCAGCACGATCGCCACCAGCGGTGAGGGCACGGCCCGGGTCAGGCGCGGGAACAGGTAGATGATGGCCAGACCGGCCGCGGTCATCAGGTAGACGGTCCACGGCACGCCGATCAATTCGGGCAGCTGGGCCATGAAGATCAGGATCGCCAGCGCGTTGACGAAGCCGGTGATCACCGAGCGCGAGACGAAGCGCATCAGCGCCCCCAGCTTCAGCGCCCCGGCGATGATCTGCAGCACCCCGGTCAGCAGCGTGGCCGCCAGCAGATACTGCAATCCGTGCTCCTTCACCAGCCCCACCATCACCAGCGCCATGGCGCCGGTGGCCGCGGAAATCATGCCCGGCCGCCCGCCGGTGAACGCGATCACCACCGCGATGCAGAACGAGGCGTACAGGCCGACCTTGGGATCAACGCCGGCGATGATGGAAAAGGCGATGGCCTCGGGGATCAGCGCCAGGGCCACGACCAGGCCGGCGAGCACATCGCCACGGACGTTGCCGAACCATTCCTGGCCCAGGCGGGAAACGGGTTTCACTGTGGGGGTTCCTCGGCGCCCGGGCGGCTTGGCCGGGCGGTGTCAGCAGCGATCCGCCGTGGAAGCGGACGCAGGTCAGCCCCGCGGAAGGCGGGGCCGGACGGCTCATTCATGGCGCGCATTCTAGCAGAGCGGCCGCGGGGCTCCCGCCGCTTTCCCGGGCTGCCGCCCGCTGGCCGGGATCAGTTGCCGGACGGCATCAGCGCATCATCCTGCGCTTTCGCACGCCGGTACGCCTCGCGCCCGCGCAGGCGCTCAACCCAGGCGGTGAACGCCGGACGTTCGGGAATGGTCTTGAATGCCAGCCCGAAATCCACCTGGCTGCCCACGTACACATCCGCCGCGGTGAAGCGCTCGCCCAGCAGCCACGGCGAGGCGGAGGCGGCCGCCTGTTCCAGGGCGTCCATGGTCTGCTCGAAGCTGCCATAACCGACGAAGCCAGCCTTGTCCGGCGGCGGCAGCTGGCCCAGTGATTTGGCGGATACCGCGGCCTCCACCGGCCCGGCGGCGAAGAACATCCAGCGCAGGTACGGACCGCGCAGCGGATCGTCGAGCGCGGGCGCGAGGCCGGCCTGCGGGAACGCGTCGGCCAGATAGGCGCAGATCGCGGCGGCCTCGGTCACCACCATGCTGCGGTGCTGGATCGCCGGCACCTTGCCCATCGGGTTGATGGCCAGGTATTCCGGCGACTTCATGCTTTTGCCGTATTCCTGCACGACGGTCCGGTACTCCACCCCCAGCTCCTCGAGCAGCCAGCGCACGATGCGCCCGCGCGACATGGGGTTGGTGTGGAAGACGAGTTCGCTGTCGGTCATGGCCAGGCCTCACGGGTTGCGATCCGCCGAGTCTACGCCCGCCCGCTCGCAACGGCCCGTCA
>DXCY01000227.1 GCA_019115725.1 Candidatus Luteimonas excrementigallinarum | reverse complement strand
GACCTAACTGGAATGCAGGGGTCAGGCGCGGTACCAGCGCTCGATAAGCCAGCGGGAAATTGAAACGGGGGCGGAAAGCAGCACGCCTTCCTCCTCCGTTTCGCCGCGCAGCGCTGCGCCGATTTCCTCGCGAGTGAACCAGCGCACGTCTTCCAGCTCATCCGGATTGGGCACCGGATCATCCGGTTCGGCATCGGCCTCGAAGCCGAGCATCAGCGAGGACGGAAACGGCCACGGTTGCGAGCCGAGGTAGCGACAGGCACGCACCCGCACCTGCGACTCCTCGAACACCTCCCGCATCACGGTCTGTTCCAGGGTTTCCCCCGGCTCCACGAAGCCCGCCAGCACCGACCAGCGCCGCGCCGGCCACGACGCCTCGCGCCCCAGCAGCAGGCGCTCGCCATCGGAGACCGATACGATCACCGCGGGATCGGTACGCGGGTAATGCTCGATGTTGCAGCGCGCGCATTCGCCCAGCCAGCCGGCGCGGGCGAAGGCCAGCGGCCCGCCGCAGGCGCCGCAGTAGCGGTGGCGCGAACGCCAGTGCAGCACCGCGCGGGCCTGGGCGAAGGCGGTCGACTCGCGCAGCGGCCAGGCGGCGGCCGCGCCGCGCAGGTTGATCCGCCCCGGCGCGTCGATCCCGGCCTGCTCCGCCGGCAGCGCAAACCAGCCGCGCTCGCCGTGCAGGCCCAGGAACACCGCGTCTTCCGGCAGCGCCGGGGCAACGGCCGCCCCTTCCACCGTCAACAGCGCCTCGTCGGCTGCGGCCAGCGCATTGCCCTCGGCATCAAGCAGCAGCAAACGCGCCTGCGGCCACAGGGCTGCAAGCGCGGAAGGGCTGTTGCGCAGGTGTTCGGCGCGGTCGAGCGGCGCCCCGACGAAGGCAAATGACATGCCCCATCATCGCACGGCCGGCGGCGCCGGCAAGGGGTTACATCGTGAAGCTGGAACCGCAGCCGCAGGTGGTCTTGGCGTTCGGGTTGCGGATGGTGAACTGGGCGCCGTGCAGGCTCTCCACGTAGTCCACTGCCGAGCCCATCAGGTACTGCAGGCTGAGCGGATCAACCACCATCACCACGCCGTCGGTATCCACGGCGAGGTCGTCCTCGGCCTGTTCCTCGTCGAACTCGAAGCCGTACTGGAATCCGGAGCAGCCGCCGCCCTGGATGTAGACCCGCAGCTTGAGGTCGGAATTGCCCTCGCTCTCGATCAGCTCCTTCACCTTGGCCGCGGCGGCGGGGGTGAAGTCGATCGGACGCTGCAGGGACTGGTAGCCGGGTTCGGGAAGACCAACGATATCCATGGTGCAAAGGATGGGGGCCCAGGGGCCCCGGATCAAGGTGCAGGTGTGGAACGGCCCGTCGCGTCGGCCCAGGGGAAGGACTGCTCGACCGCATCGCCGCGCGCCGGCGCCACGCGCACCGTCACCCGCACCGGGATGAACCCGTCCGGCAGCACCACATCGCCCTCCACCTGCTGGAAGTACTTGAACGAGTATTCCACCGGCGGCGCCTCGTCATGCTGGCGCAGGTCGGGCCATTCCAGCTGCTCCAGCCGGCCGTTGCGGCTGCCTTCGATCGCCAGCGTCAGCCCGCCCTCGCTGGCCTGCCCGCGGTCCAGGTTCTGGGTGAGGGTGGCGGCGAAGTGCCACACCCGGCCTTCGCCCTGGCGGATCTGCAGCTCATGCACGCTCAGCCCGCGCCGCTGAGCGGTCGAGCCGACGAAGCGCTCGTAGAACGCCACTTCCGCGCGCAGTCCGGCCACCTGTTCCTCCCGCTCGGCCAGCGCGCCCTGCAGCTCCCGATTGGCTTCGCGGCTGATCTGGTCGGAACGCGCCAGGGTGGTCACCCGCTGCTCCAGCGCGTCCACCTGCTCCTGCAGCACCTGCGGATCATCCGCACCGCCGCCTGCAAACACCGTCACCAGGCCCCACACGCCGAAGCCCAGCGACAGCAGGACCACGGCGATCAGCCCATGGATCCAGTTGAAGGAAAATTTGCGCGGGGCGGCGGCAGGGCCCGGGGCGTTCCCGGGCTCGTCCGGCCGCTCTCCGGTGGAATGCTGGCCGTTGTCCATCCAGCCATGGTATCGCCCGCGGGCCGCGCCTGCGCATGCCCCGCTGACCGTCCGGGTTCGGCGGCATTCAGCACCAGCGCTGGCACATCCCGGATCTCGGACGCACCCCTATACTTTGCCTGGAAGGCGGCCCGCGCCGTTGTCACCGGAGGCGAAGATGTCCGAAGCCCACCTGTTTGCGATCGGCATCCTGCTGGCCTGGCTGGCGGGAATCCGCGCCTACCTGACCGTGTTCGGTGTGGGCCTGGCCGGGGCGCTGGGCTGGCTGGACCTGCCCGAGGCGCTGCAGGCCACCAGCTCGCCCTGGGTGCTGGGCGTGTCCGGCGCGCTGGCGGCCACCGAATTCCTGGCCGACAAGATTCCAGGCGTCGATTCGGTCTGGGACCTGCTGCAGACCCTGGCGCGGGTGCCGGCGGGCGCGTTCCTGGCCGCCGCTGCGCTGTCGCCGGATGGCGATCTGGGCGCGGGCATGCTGGCCGCCGGCGGCGGCGTAGCGCTGGTCAGCCACCTGCTCAAGTCGGGCTCTCGGGCCATGCTCAACACCTCGCCGGAACCGGTCAGCAACGTTGCCGCCTCGGCATCGGAAGACGTGGTGGTGGTGGGCGCGCTGGCCCTGGCCCTGGCCTATCCGTGGGTGGCGCTGGCGCTGGTGCTGACGATCGGCTTTGCCAGCGCTTTCGTGGTGTGGTGGATCTGGCGCTGGATCTTCAAACGCCGGCCGAAGCCGGCCGCCACGCCCTCATGAGCCTGCCGGCACGGAACGAATGCGCACGGGCGCACGGAACTTCCGGCCGGAACTGCACATAATCCGCGTTGCACAGAGGGGACAGGCCATCCGGGCGCCCCCTTGCGGGGCGCTGCTTCCGGCAGTTGCCTGCACCGTTCAATCACGGCACAGTCGAACGATGGGGACTTCCAACGACATTCCCCGCGCCGAGTTCCCACCGGCGCGGTACTGGCGACGCTGGTGCGCGGATGCGGCTCCGCCCCGCCCGCCCGCGTTGGAGGTCGACTCCGGTGGCCAACAGGACGCGCGCGTTTCCGCCGGCCCAGCCGCCGCCGCGGCACAGAGCGGCCAGCCCCCCTACAGCGTGCTGGTGGTCGAGGACGATCGCAGCCAGGCGCTGTTCGCCGAATCGGTGCTGGCCGGCGCGGGCATCCAGGCCCAGGCGGTCTCCGATCCGGCCCTGGTAATGCAGACGCTGGAATCGATGCGTCCCGACCTGGTGCTGATGGACCTGCACATGCCCGCCATCGACGGCGCCGAGCTGACCGACATGATCCGCACCCACGCCACCCTGGCGCACACGCCGATCGTGTTCCTCACCGGCGATCCTGACCCCGAGCGCCAGTTCGAGATCCTGGAAATCGGCGCCGATGATTTCCTCTCCAAACCGATCCGCCCGCGCCACCTGATCGCCGCGGTGGAGAACCGGATCATGCGCGCGCGCCAGCAGCAGGCACAGCGTACTGCGCCAGCCAGCGGCGACCCCGGCACCGGCCTGCTGACCCGTACGCGCATGTTCCAGCGCCTGGCGGCAGCGGTGCCCAGCGATACGGGCAGCCTGTACCTGGTGGAGATCGAGGGCGTGGCGGCGCTGCGCGAGCGGCTGGGCTACAGCGCCCTGGAAGCGCTGCTGGCCGACGCCGCCCAGCGGATGGCGCGCCTGGCCGGCGAGCACGCCGCGGCGCGGCTCAACGACAACACCTTCCTGGTCCACCTGGCTGCGGAGCTGGATGCGGATGAATTCGCCCGCCACCTGCGCGATGGATTGGCGCGGCGCGAGGACGGCGACGAGGACGGCCCGCGCCTGCGCGCCTGCGTGGGCAGCGCGCGCATCAGTCCGGCTTTTTCCAACGCCGGCGAGGCCCTGGCTGCCGCCGAACAGGCGCTCCGCGACGCGCGGGCCCAGCCGCACGGCATCGCGATGCACACCGCCTCCAGCGCCCCACAGCCCGAAGCCGACGGCATGACTGGCGAGATCACCAGCGCCGTGGCGGAGCGGCGGATCGAGCTGGCGTTCCAGCCGATCGTGGCCGTGGCCGGCGGCGACGAGGCCCAGTACCAGGTACTGATGCGCCTGCGCGACAGCGAAGACACCCTGCACACCGCGGCCACCATCCTGCCGGTTGCCGAGGCGGCCGGCCTGGTGCACGACATCGACCGTCAGGTGCTGGAACAGGCCATCGGCGTGCTCCAGCGCCAGCAGCATGCGGGAGCGGGCGTGCGCCTGTTCGTTTCCCAGTCCGCGTCCACCCTGAGCCGCGAAGGCTACGCCGACTGGCTGCTCAAGGCGCTGGGTAATGCCGGCGTGCGACCCGACCTGCTGGTGATCGACGTGCAGCAGGATGACGCCCTGGTGCACGCCATCACCCTGCAGGAATTCAGCGCCAGGATGGTGCCCACCGGCGTGCAGCTGTGCCTGGGCCGCTACGACCCCGGGCGCGAGATCGACCTGCTGCTTCCCCAGCTGCCGCTGAGCTTCGTCCGCCTGGCCCCGGGCTTTTCCAGCCGCCTGGTCGACCCCGGGGTGCGCGACCGCATGCGTGAAGCGGTGGAACGCGCGCACCGCCTCGGCCTGCTGGTGATCGGCCAGCAGGTGGAGGATCCCCAGGCCGCCGCCACGCTGTGGATGAGCGGCATTGATTTCATCCAGGGCAACCTGGTGCAACAGGCAGCAGGTGACCTGGACTTCGACTTCCACCACTCGGTGCTCTGA
>DXCY01000226.1 GCA_019115725.1 Candidatus Luteimonas excrementigallinarum | reverse complement strand
CGCGGAAACCGCCGCCGAGTAACTGCTCCCACCGCCGGCAACGGCGGTCCGGGATCTGCCAGAGGCCCGCGCAAGCGGGCCTTTTGGCGTCCGGGCTGCGCCGGTTCTGAAGCGGGAGTCCGGAAAGTCCGGCGCGTTGCGCTGCCCGCACAGGCCCGTACCATGGAATCCGGAGCCGGCCGTCCGGCAGCCAGGAGAGAAGAACATGAGCCTCGTGCGCGTTTCCATCTCGATAGTGCTGGTGCTGCTGGTCGGCGGCTGCGCCACCGGTGACCGGGTTGCCGGGCATGACACCGTGAACGCCGTGAATGCCGATTTCCTCTGTGAGCGCGAATACCGTGCGGCGCGGGAGCAGCCCATTGCCGCCGGGGCCAGCGGCGCCGAGGCGCGCGCGATCCGTGGCCAGCACGTGAGCGCCCGCTGTTCCCGGGCCTGGAGGGAGGCCAACGAGATCCGGGTGCCATTGAATCCGTCGCGGTTGCCCGCGCCGGTGCCGCGGTCGGGCCGCTCCGGCGCATGAGTCTCCCGTGAGCGAGGTTCTTCAATCCGTGCGCCTGGATATCTGGCTGTGGGCGGCACGGTTCTTCAAGACCCGGGCGCTGTCCAAGCAGGCGATCGAAACCGGCAAGGTCGAAATTGGCGGGCAGCGGGCCAACAAGCCCGCGCGCGCGGTGCGGGTGGGTGATGCCCTGCGGGTGGAGCGCGGTGAGGAGACCTTCCACATCGAGGTCGTGGGGCTGTCGGATGTCCGCGGTCCGGCCAAGGTGGCGCAAACGCTGTACCTGGAAACCGATGAGTCGCGCCAGCAGCGGCTGGAACAGCTGGCCCGGCTGCGCGCGGAGCGCGCGGGCTACCGGCCGCCCGAGCAGAAGCCCGACAAGCGTGCCCGCCGGCTGATCCGCGCCCTGGGTGATATTGACGCGTCGTAGGTCGGCCCTATGCGGGGCGATATTGACGCCTCGTAGGTCGGCCCTATGCGGCCGACGCGGGGGTGCGGAGAGCCTGGGGTTGGGCTGTCGGGGGCGTAGCCCGACCTGCGGCCATAAAGAATACGGCCATAAAGAAGGCCGCGATCCCGGGAGATCGCGGCCTTCTTTTTTACTGCCTTGCTGCGCGGTCAGTCGATGCTGTTGGGCGAATCCTCGCCCGCGAACGCGCCCAGCTTGCGCAGGGCCGCTTCCACGCCCGCACCGTAGGCCGGATCCGCCTTGGTGCAGTTGTCCACGTGGCGGCGCTTGATGAAGTCCGGCGCATCGCCCATGGCACGAGCGGTGTTGTCGAACAGCACCTGCTGCTGCTCCGGGCTCATCAGGCGGAACAGGTCGCCCGGCTGCTTGTAGTAGTCCGAGTCGTCCTCACGGAAATCCCACCAGTCCGCGTTGCCGTTGATCTTCAGCGGCGGCTCGCGGAACTGCGGCTGCTCCTGCCACTGGTTGAAGCTGTTGGGCTCGTAGTGGGGCAGGCTGCCGTAGTTGCCGTCCATCCGGCCCTGGCCGTCGCGGTGGTTGCTGTTGACCGGGCAGCGCGGCGCGTTGACCGGGATCTGGTGGTAGTTCACGCCCAGCCGGTAGCGCTGCGCGTCGGCGTAGTTGAACAGCCGCGACTGCAGCATCTTGTCCGGCGAAACGCTGATGCCCGGCACCAGGTTCGACGGCGCGAACGCGCTCTGCTCGACGTCGGCGAAGAAGTTCTCCGGGTTGCGGTTGAGCTCGAACTCGCCCACCTCGATCAGCGGGTAGTCGCCCTTCGGCCACACCTTGGTCAGGTCGAACGGGTGGTAGGGGACCTTCTCGGCCTCTTCCTCCGGCATGACCTGGATGTACATCTTCCACTTCGGGAATTCGCCGCGCTCGATCGCGTCGTACAGGTCGCGCTGGTGGCTCTCGCGGTCGTTGCCGATCAGCTCGGCGGCCTCGGCGTCGGTCAGGTTCTTGATGCCCTGCTGGGTGCGGAAGTGGAACTTCACCCAGTAGCGCTCGCCCTGCTTGTTCCAGAAGCTGTAGGTATGCGAGCCGAAGCCGTGCATGTGGCGGTAGCTGGCCGGGATGCCGCGGTCGCTCATCACGATCGTGACCTGATGCAGCGCCTCGGGCAGCAGGCTCCACCAGTCCCAGTTGTTGGTGGCCGAGCGCAGGTTGGTGCGCGGGTCGCGCTTGACCGCCTTGTTGAGGTCAGGGAACTTGCGCGGGTCGCGGATGAAGAACACGGGGGTGTTGTTGCCCACCATGTCCCAGTTGCCTTCCTCGGTGTAGAACTTCAGCGCGAAGCCGCGGATGTCGCGCTCGGCGTCGGCCGCGCCGCGCTCGCCGGCCACGGTGGTGAAGCGGGCGAACATCTCGGTCTTCTTGCCGACCGATTCGAAGATCTTCGCGCGGGTGTATTTGGTGATGTCATTGGTGACGGTGAAGGTGCCGAAAGCGCCCGAGCCCTTGGCGTGCATGCGCCGCTCGGGGATCACTTCGCGCACGAAGTTGCCCAGCTTCTCGTGCAGCCAGACGTCCTGCGACAGCAGCGGGCCGCGGGGGCCGGCGGTCAGGCTGTTCTGGTTGTCGGGCACCGGCGCGCCGAACTGGGTGGTGAGATGGGTGACGGGACACTTCTTCTCGTCGGACTTGCTCATGGCTGGCACTCCCGGTGGATGGTGGGGTTACCTTAACGCGGGGCCGCGATAAGGTGAATTCGATAGAAAGCAACGCGGCGATAGCGTCCGGCTATCGCCGCGCAGGGCATCAGCGCTTGCCGCCGAACAGGCTGCCGCCGATCTTCAGCACATCGCCCAGGCCCAGCTTGCCGTCGCCGTCCTGGTCGAGCACCGCGCCGAGCAGGCCGGCCGCGCCGCCGCCCTGCTGCTGGATCTGCTGCTGCTCCTGGCCGAGCATCGTGCCCAGCGCCTGCGGGTCCGACTTGCCCTGGGAAACCTGGCGGGCGAGGAAGGCCATCACCAGCGGCGCCAGCATCTTCATCAGCTGGCCGGCCTTGTTGCTGTCCAGCCCGGCGACCTGGGCCAGCCCGGACTCGGCCCGCTGCTGGTTGCCG
>DXCY01000225.1 GCA_019115725.1 Candidatus Luteimonas excrementigallinarum | reverse complement strand
TGATCATCCTCTCAGACCAGCTACGGATCGTCGCCTTGGTGGGCCTTTACCCCACCAACTAGCTAATCCGACATCGGCTCATCTATCTGCGCGAAGCCCGAAGGTCCTCCGCTTTCACCCGTAGGTCGTATGCGGTATTAGTCCCGGTTTCCCGAGGTTATCCCCCACAAATAGGCAGATTCCGATGTATTCCTCACCCGTCCGCCACTCGCCACCAAGAGAGCAAGCTCTCTCGTGCTGCCGTTCGACTTGCATGTGTTAGGCCTGCCGCCAGCGTTCACTCTGAGCCAGGATCAAACTCTTCACTTAAGTCTTGCAGGACCGAAGTCCTTAAGTCTTGAGTGCAGCCGTCTCCAGAACTCTGAATCACTCGCTTGCATTACTGCATTTGAATTGACTTAGTGCTCTTTCGAACGTCTGCTTATTGTGGATGGTCATCCACCCGCCAGACGTCCGCACAAGTCACCTGCGCACACTGTCAAAGATCCCGGAACCAGGCCTCAGCGCCTTGATCCCAACCCCTCACAACTTCCCGAGGGGAGCCGCACATGATAGCGCGGATTTGGTTGCTGTCAACACCCTGTGACGCTGACTGCTTCCAATCCCCTCCCCGTTCAGCTCGAAGCGTTCCGGTGAGGGAGCCGCACATTCTAGCGCGGGTTTGAAGAACGTCAACACCTTTTTGAAGCGTTTCGGTTCTTCGCCGTTTCGGCTCGCCGGGCTGTGCCGGCCGCTGTCCGTCGCGGGCCGCGCATTGTGCACAAGTTCCGGGCAAGAAGGAAGGGGCAGGACGATTTCCGCGGTCGCGGCCGGCATTCCAGCGCTTGACCCCTGTCGCAGCCATGGTTGATCGTTCCGGGCATTCCCCCGATGGAGCGATCCCGATGACTGCATTGCGTGCCATGTTCACCAGGCTTCTGCCCCTGCTGGTGCTCCTGCTTTCCAGTGGCTGCGCGAGCAGTGGCAACTGGGTGGAAGTTGGCGGCGAACGCTTTACGGTGGAGATCGCGGCCACGGATGAGCAGCGCGCACGCGGCCTGATGTTCCGTGAACAGCTGCCAGCAGGAGCCGGGATGCTGTTCATCCATGACCGCGAAGAGCCGCAGGCCTACTGGATGCGGAACACCCTGATCCCGCTGGACATCCTGTACTTCGACCGTGAGCGCAGGCTGGTATCGCAGCAGCGCGATGTGCCGCCCTGCTCGGCCGATCTCCGCTGTCCGTCATATCCCAGCCGGGTGCCGGCACTCTATGTGCTGGAGCTCAACGCCGGCGAGGCGGCGCGCCTGCAGCTGGAAGACGGCGCGCCCATGGCATTCGGCCCGGGCATCCCCGCGGCGGACTGATGCGTTGCACCGGCCTTGCTTGCACACGGCCGCCGCCGGGCCCAGGCTCTGGGGCATGACATCCGAACTGCTGCTGCCGGCCTGGAACACGCTGGCCTCCCTTGATGATGCCGACATTCCCCTGCTCGGCACTGCGCTGCTGATCGCGCGCGACGAATACCCGGACCTTGAGCCGCGCTGCTACGAGCAGATGCTGGCGCACCACGTGGAGCAGCTGCGGCCGCGGATCGAGGCGATCGATCCCTGGCCGATGCGGATGCTGGCAATCAACGAATACCTGTTTGACGAGCTGGGCTACAGCGGCAATCACGAGGAGTACTACGACCCGCGCAACAGCTATCTCAACGAAGTGTTCGAACGCCGGCTGGGTATCCCGATCTCGCTGGCGGTAGTGCAGATCGAAGTGGCCCGGCGGCTGGACATGCCGCTGGAGGGAATTTCCTTCCCGGGGCATTTCCTGGTGCGCCTGCCGGTGGACGACGGGATGCTGGTGATGGATCCGTTCAACCGCGGCCGCCCGCTGGATGCGGAGGAGCTGCGCGAGCGGATCCAGCCCCATCTTTCCGGCACCCATATCGATGACCAGGCCCTGCACCAGGTGCTGAACCCGGCATCGCACCGGAGCATCCTGATGCGCATGCTGCGCAATCTGCACGGGCTGTACGCACAGGAAGAAGACTGGGCGCGTGCGGTGCGCTGCGCCGACCGGATCCTGAGCCTGGCGCCGGACAATCCGGCGGCGCTGCGCGACCGCGGCATGGGCTACCTGCATCTGGGGCACCGCCACGGGGCGCGCGTGGATCTGGGCCGTTATCTGACGCTGGATCCGGACGCGGACGACGCCTCCCAGGTCCACGAATCGCTGGCGGATGCCAGCAGCGGCAGCGCGCGACTGAACTGAACTGCGCGGCTGTCCTGCGCGGGACGACTCAGAGCGCCATCATCTCGAAGTCGTCCTTGGTGACGCCGCAGTCCGGACAGGTCCAATCCTCGGGCACGTCTTCCCAGCGCGTGCCGGCGGCGATCCCCTCTTCCGGCATGCCCGCGGCCTCGTCATAGATGAATCCGCAAACCACGCACATCCAGGTCCGGTAGGCAGTCTGCGTGGCGGTGGTGTTCATCTGATAATGGGTCCTGTTGCGGATGGTGGGGCCGGCATTGTCCCACCGCTTGCCGCGCCACGGAAACCGGGACATGAACACCATCAGCAACAAGTCCTTCAACAGCAAGCCTTTGGACAGCAGGCCTTTGAACAGCAGGCCCTTCAGCAGCAGGCCCGCCCACGCGCGGGGCCTGTACCTGATCACCCCCGATGACTGCGACACCGCCAGCCTGCTCGCACGCGTGGGCGAAGTAATCGATCAGGCAGCGCTGCTGCAGTACCGCAACAAGGCCGCCGATGCCGCGCTGCGCCGGGCCCAGGCCGACGCGTTGAAGACGCTGTGCGTCCGCGCGGGTGTTCCGCTGATCATCAACGACGATCCGGAACTTGCCCTGGCATCCGGAGCCGACGGCGTGCACCTGGGCGAGGACGACGACGGGATCGCTGCGGCGCGGTCGCTGCTCGGTGATTCGGCCATCATCGGCGTGTCCTGCTACGACGATATCGACCGCGCCGCGCAGATGGCTGCGGCAGGCGCCGATTACCTGGCCTTCGGCGCGTTTTTCCCCAGCACCAGCAAGACCACCACCCGCCGGGCCACGCCCGCGCTGCTGGGCGAGGCCGGCGCGCTGGGCCTGCCGCGAGTGGCGATCGGCGGGATCAACGCCGACAATGCTCCTGCACTGGTGGCCGCCGGCGCGGACCTGATTGCGGTCATCGGCGCGGTGTTCGACGCGCCCGACCCGCGCGCCGCCGCCCGGGCCCTGCGCCAGGCCTTCGTTGCCTGATCACCACTACGGCCGCCACCTGCATCCGCCGCAAGGCGCTCCCCCTCTCCACAGGAATCAATCTCCATGAAGCACGACAAGTCACAGGCCCTGTTTTCCCGCGCAAGGAACCTGCTCCCGGGCGGCGTCAACTCGCCGGTGCGCGCGTTCAACTCGGTAGGCGGCGAACCGTTCTTCGTGGAACGTGCGGATGGCGCCTACCTGTATGACGTGGATGGCAACCGCTACATCGACTACGTGGGCTCGTGGGGACCGATGATCGTCGGCCACAACCACCCCGGCGTCCGCGAAGCAGTGGCGGCAGCGATCGGCAACGGCCTCTCCTTCGGGGCCCCGTGCCCGGCCGAGGTGACGATGGCCGAAACCATCACCCGGCTGGTGCCGTCTTGCGAAATGGTGCGCATGGTGAACTCCGGCACCGAGGCCACGCTGTCGGCAATCCGCCTGGCGCGGGGCGCGACCGGGCGCCAGCGCATCGTCAAGTTCGAGGGTTGCTATCACGGCCACGGAGACTCGTTCCTGGTCAAGGCCGGCAGCGGCATGCTGACCCTGGGCGTGCCGACCTCGCCGGGCGTACCGGCGGGGCTGAGCGAGCTGACCTCGACCATCAGCTACAACGATTTCGAAGGCGCCACGCAGCTGTTCGACGAGGTCGGCGGCGAGATCGCTGCGGTGATCATCGAGCCGGTGGTCGGCAACGCCAACTGCCTGCCGCCGCGTGAGGGCTACCTGCAGCATCTGCGCGAGCTGTGCACGCAGCACGGCGCGCTGCTGATTTTCGACGAGGTGATGACCGGCTTCCGGGTGGCGCTGGGCGGCGCGCAGGCGCGATACGGCATTACCCCGGACCTGACCACCTTCGGCAAGATCATCGGCGGCGGCATGCCGGTGGGCGCCTACGGCGGGCGGCGCGAACTGATGGAGCAGATTTCGCCGGCGGGCCCGATCTACCAGGCCGGTACGCTGAGCGGAAACCCGGTGGCGATGGCCGCCGGGCTGGCGATGCTGGAACTGGTGCAGGAGCCGGGCTTCCATGACCGCCTGGAGGCCACTTCGAACGCGCTGTGCGATGGCTTCGAGGAAGCCGCGCGCGCGGCCGGCGTGCCGCTGACCACCAACCGGGTCGGCGCCATGTACGGCCTGTTCTTCAGCAGCGACCGGGTGGATACCTATGCGGGCGCCACCAGCTGCGACATCGACGCGTACAAGCACTTCTTCCACGCGATGCTGGAACGCGGCGTGTTCCTGGCGCCGTCTGCGTACGAGGCGGGCTTTATCTCCAGCGCCCACGACGAGGCGGTGATCGAGGCGACGTTGGAAGCCGCGCGCGAGGCGTTCCGGGCCGTAGCTGCGTAGTGGTGTCGGGGGCGTAGCCCCGACCTACGCGAGGGCGGACAACGCCTGGCGCAATCGCGCCAGGCCCTCGGCCACTTCGGCGTCGTTGATGGTGAGGGCCGGAACGAAGCGCAGCACGTCCGGCCCGGCCTGCAGCATCAGCAGCCCGTGGGCGGCGGCGCGGTCCAGCACCTCGCCCGCTCGGCCCGCATGCGCCGGACCCAGCTGCGCGCCCAGCATCAGGCCGCGCCCGCGTATCTGGGAAAACAGCCCCAGATCCTGGTTGATCGCTTCCAGCCCCGCGCGCAGCGCCGCCGACTGGCGCGACACGTTGCTGACCACTTCGCGCGAAGCCAGCTTGCGCAGTGCCACCCGGGCGACCGCCGCGGCCAGCGGATTGCCGCCGAATGTGGAGCCGTGCGCGCCGAACTGCATGGCCTCGGCCACTTTTGGCCCGGCCAGCATGGCGCCAATGGGAAAGCCCCCGCCCAGCGCCTTGGCCAGGGTGACGATGTCGGGAACGATCTGATCGTGCCAATGGGCGAACAGGGTGCCGGTGCGGCCCATGCCGCACTGGATCTCATCCAGCACCAGCAGCGCGCGGTGGTGATCGCACAGCTCGCGCAGGCCGCGCAGGTAGCCCGGCGCGGCCGGGGTCACCCCGCCTTCGCCCTGCACCGGCTCCACCAGCACCGCGGCCACGTCACCCGCGGCCATGGCGATCTCGGCCTGCACCAGATCGTTGAAATCCACGTAGCGGAACCCGCCCGGCAGCGGCTCGAACCCGGCCTGGTAGGCGGGCTGGGCGGTGGCGGTGACCGTGGCCAGGGTGCGTCCGTGGAAGCCGCCGCGGAAGGTCAGGATGACCCGGCGCTCGGGCGGCCGGCCCTCGCTCGCGGCCCACTTGCGCACCAGCTTGATCGCCGCCTCGTTGGCCTCGGCCCCGGAGTTGCACAGGAACACCTTCGACGCAAAGCGCGAGGCCTGCACCAGCTCCTGGGCCAGGCGCAGCGGAGGTTCGCTGTGGAAGACGTTGCTGGTGTGCCAGAGTTTGCCGGCCTGTTCGGTCAGCGCGGCCAGCAGGTCGGGATCGCCGTGGCCGAGGCTGCACACCGCGATGCCGGCGGCCAGATCGATGTAGTTATTGCCGGCGCTGTCCCACAGGCGGGCCCCCTGCCCACGCTCGAGCACCAGCTCGCGCTGGCGGTAGACCGGCAGGTAGTAGCCGGACAGGGGCAACAGGTCTTCGGTGGCTTGGGTCATGGCGCGGCTGGGCAAGTGAAGAAGTTGCCGCATTCTTACCCATTCAGCGCCGTTGTGGGCCGGCTGCTCAGGGATCGAGGAACAGATCCGGCAGCAGCGGGCGGGACGGATCAACCGCGTAGATGGACAGGTCAGAGACCCCCGCCCCGGCCAGCACCTCATCGTCGATGAGGAAGCGGCCGGAAAACCCCGCCGCCTCGCGCACCAGCACCGCGTGGGCGGCATCGGCCAGGATCTCCGGGGTGCGACAGCGCGCGGCTTCCACGCCCGGAATCATGCGGATGGCATCGGTGGCGATCACCGTGCGCGGCCACAGCGCGTTGACCGCCACGCCCTGCGGGCCGAATTCCGCCGCCAGGCCCAGGGTGACAAAGCTCATGCCCATCTTGGCCAGGGTGTAGCCGGTATGCGGCCCCCACCACTTCGGGTCCAGCGAAGGCGGCGGCGCCAGGGTGAGGATGTGGGGATTGGCCGCTTCCAGCAGGTGCGGCAGGCAGGCCTGGGCACACAGAAAGGTGCCGCGGGCGTTGACCTGCTGCATCAGGTCGAAGCGCTTCATCGGCGTGTCCAGCGCGCCTTTGAGCCAGATCGCGCTGGCGTTGTTGACCAGGATGTCGAGGCCGCCGAATTCGGCCATGGTGGCGGCCACCGCCTCGCGTACCTGGTCTTCCTCCCGGATATCGCACTGGATCGCCAGCGCGCGGCCGCCGGCCGCCTCCACCTCGGCGGCCACGGTGTGGATGGTGCCGGGCAGCTTGGGATTGGGCACGCCGGACTTGGCCACGATGGCCACATTGGCGCCGTCGCGGGCAGCGCGCAGGGCGATGGCGCGTCCGATGCCCCGCGAGGCGCCGGTGATGAACAGGGTCCTGCCCTTGAGCGTGGTCATGCTGCGTTCTCCTGCCCGCGGCGGGCGGTCATGGCCTGGCGGATCATGGTCTGCTTCATGGCTTCGGACCCTGGCCTTCGTTGTCTTCCCACTTCAGGATCCGCCGGGTGACGAAGCGGTACACCGGCTTGCCGGTGCGGAACCACAGGTCGCGGACCCAGGAGTGGCGTTTGAGCACGCGCTTTTCCACCGGCGTCAGGTGTTCGCGGCAGTACATGCGCTTGTGCTTGAGCAGGTGGCGCAAATCCTCTCGCGCCAGCAGGCGCATCCAGCGCGAGCGCGGATTGCCCACCACCGCCAGCTGGAAATCGATGATTGCCGGACGCCCATCTTCCAGCACCAGCCAGTTGGCCTCCTTGGCCAGGTCGTTGTGGGCCACCCCGCGCCGGTGCAGTTCCTGCAGCTTGCGGCGGGCGGCACGGAAATACGCCAGGTCGCCGCGCGGGGGGCGCTGGTACATGGCGGCGCCTTCCATGTAGCTGCGATCCAGGCGGCGGCCATTCCAGGCCAGCAGCTGGGGTACATCGGCCATGCCGCGCACCTGCTCCAGCCCGCGCGCCTCGCGCCGGGCCAGCCACCAGGCCGGCAGGCGCAGCCACAGTGGCACGTGGCGCAGGTCGCGGCGCACAAACTCGCCCTGCGGCCCGCGCATCAGTGAAATGCGGCCGAAACTGTCGGCCTTGAGCGCCTGGATTTCGATCTCGGCTGGTTCCGTCATCCCGTCATTGTAGGGGGGCGCTCCCGGTAGCGCGGCGTTGCACGGGCCGCTGCCATAATTGCGCGATGAATGACGCCTGGTTCGACAGTCTGCTGACCTGGATCAGCGCCCACCCGGTGGCTGCAGGCGCGGTGATTTTCCTGATCGCCTTCCTGGATTCGCTGGTGATCGTGGGCATCGTGGTGCCTGCCATGCCGCTGCTGTTCGCGGTCGGCACCCTGATCGGGCTGGGCCATATCGATGGCTCGTATGCGATTGCCTGCGCCGCGGCCGGCGCATTCTGTGCCGATGCGCTGAGTTACTGGGTCGGGCGGCGCTGGGGACCGCAGATGCGCGAGCTGTGGGCGTTCCGGCGCTATCCGCAGCTGCTGGACCGGGGTGAAAACCTGTTCCGCCGCCATGATGTGAAGAGCATTCTGGTGGCCCGGTTCGTGGGCGCGGTACGGCCGTTTGTTCCCGCCATCGCCGGCATGCTGCGGATGCGGCTGCAGCGGTTCATCCCGGTCAGCGCGGTGGCCGCGGTGGCATGGGCGGCGGTGTTCCTGGCGCCGGGCTGGATTTTCGGCGCTTCCTACGAAGCGGTGGCCGCGGTGGCCAACCGCCTGGCGCTGGTGCTGGTGGCGCTGCTGGCGGCACTGGCGCTGGTCTGGGCCTGCGTGCTCTACACCTGGCGCTGGTTCGACGGTCGTACCAGCGAGCTGCTGGCACGGGCGCTGCGCTGGAGCCGCTCGCGGCCGCGGCTGGGTCGCTACGCAGAGGCGCTGATCGATCCGCGCCGCCCGGAATCCCCCTCCCTGGCCATCCTCGCGGTCCTGCTGATCGGCATCGGCTGGGCCTGGTTCGCCCTGCTCACCACCGTGCTGATGCGCGGCGAGCCGCTGGCGATCGACCAGAGCGTGCATGCATTCATGACCACGCTGCGCAACCCGCTGGCCGACCGGCTGATGGCCGGCCTGGCCTCGATCGGCAATGCCGAGGTATTGGTGCCGGCGGCCGGCCTGGCCATGATCTGGCTGGCGTGGCGCCGGCGCTGGATGGCCATGGCGCACTGGGCCGCGGCGATCGGTTTCGGCGTGGTGCTGACCGCCCTGCTGGAGGCGGTGATCAGCATGCCCCCGCCGCCGCGGGCACACGGCAATTTCGGCTTTCCGTCCATGAGCGTGACCATGGCCACCATCACGTTCGGCTTCTTCGCCGTGCTCATTGCGCGCGAACTGCCGGGCCGATCGCGGGTGTGGCCGTACCTGGTCTCCGGCATCGTGGCCACGCTGCTCGGTTTCGCCCGCATCTACCTGGGCGCACACTGGCTGAGCGACGTGGTCGGCGGAATGCTGCTGGGCATCGTCTGGCTGCTGGTGCTGGGGCTGGCCTACCGCAGCCACGTGAACCGCTCGTTCTGGATGCGTCCGCTGGCGGCCATCTTCTACCTGACCTTCGTGGTGGCCGCGCTCTGGCACGCGCCGCGGGCCATCGACCCGATGCTGGCCAGCCTGTCCCCTCCGCCGCCGGCGGCCACCCTGTCCACCGCGCAGTGGTGGCAGGATGGCTGGCGCAGCCTGCCGCCGCAGCGCAACGAGCGCGATCATGAGCTGCGATGGCCGCTGGATGTGCAGGTGGCGGGTCCGCTGCAGCCGCTGCAGGCCCAGCTGGAAGCCCGGGGCTGGGTAGCCCAGCCGCAGGCGGACTGGATCGTCACCCTGGGCCTGCTCGACGATGATCTCGCCCCGGCGGAGCAGCCGGTGCTCCCCGCCACCCTGGATACCGAAGCCGAAGCCCTGCTGCTGCGCCGGCAGTCCGCTCCGGACCGGGCCCAGGTACTGCGCCTGTGGCCGGCCCCTACTGCACTGACCGATGGCACGCCGCTGTGGGTGGGCACGGTGCAGACGCTGCACTACACCCGGCCCTTCAACCTGTTCGGGCTGTGGCAGCCTCGCGCCGATGACCACGGCGCCTGGGACCAGCTGCGCGGAGCGATGGACGGGATGCAGACCCGGGTGGAACCGCATCCGCAGTCCGGACTGCCGGTACTGCGGGTCAGGGTGGGCGAGGCTGGCCCTGAACGGGCGGACCGGGCCGGGGACTGATCAGGGCCCGGTTTCGGATACGAAATCCAGCAGCCACTGCAGGCGCACATGCGGGTCCTGCTGCTGCAGCAGTCCCTGCCGCTGCTCCGGAGCCAGCGGCAGCAGCTCGGCCAGGCGCCAGCCCACCCACGCGGCATCTTCCAGCCGCGGCTTGGGAATGGCGTTCAGATCAGAATCCGTCTGCTCCAGGATCCGCACCAGCAGTTCGGCCAGCAGGGCATGCTCGGGCCGCAGCCGGGGCGGATCCGCATCATCGCCGTCGTCGAGCCAGTCGACTTCGGCCAGGATCAGGCCGTTGTCACGCACGCGGGTCCGGTCCACATGGAATCGCCGCGCGCCACGGACGCGCAGCGCCAACAGGCCATCCGGGCCCTGGTCGAAATCCTCGATCAGCGCTTCGGTGCCCCACGCGGCCGGGGTGGCCGGAGTGCCTGCCTCGGTGCCTTCCACGATCATGCACACACCAAAGCCGCCGCCGCTGCGCCCGACCTCGCGCACCAGATCCAGATAGCGCGGCTCGAACACCCGCACGCCCAGCGCCGCGCCCGGCAGCAGGACCGTGTGCAGGGGAAACAGCGGCAGGCTGGTGCGGCTGGCCATGCTCAGTCTCCGGATCCGCCGCTGCGGTACTCCGGCGGCGCCGCCGCGCCGGACACCGGTGCCGACATCAGCAGGTCCAGGCCCAGCCGCCGGGACAGGAACTGGGTAGCCAGCTGCCCGCGCACGCTGTTGCCGGCTTCGTCCAGCGGGGGAGCAAAGGTTCCCATGCCGCCCTTGCCGGGTGAAATGGTCACGATGCCGCCGCCGATCCCGCTTTTGCCGGGAAGTCCGACTTCATAGAACCAGTCGCCCGAGGTCTCGTACAGGCCAGCGGTCACCATCACCGCCAGCGTGTAGTGACAGGTGCGGGGCTTGACCACCTGCTCGTTGGTGAGCGGATTCATGCCACCCGCGGCGAGGGTGGCGCCCATCACCGCCATGTCCCGCGTGGTCACGTCCAGACAGCACTGGCGGGTGTACAGCTCCACCGCCTCCACCGGGTCGCAGTAGATCGCGCCCTTGCTGCGCAGCAGCCAGGCAATGCTGCGGTTGCGGTAATTGGTGGCGGTGGCCGAGGCGTAGACCTCCTGATTCAGGGCCAGCTCGCGTCCGGCAAAGCGCGACATGCCGCGCTGGATGAAGTGCCATTTCTCCTCGATGCTGCCGCCCGGCACCAGGCTGGTGGTGGCGATCGCACCGGCGTTGACCATGGGGTTGGAACGCCCGTCCACGCCGCGCTCGATCGGTCCCAGCGAATCGAATGCCTGGCCGGTGGCATTCGCGCCCAGCCGCCGGCGCGCGGCGGTCGGGCCGATCAGGTCGCACACCAGCGCGAAGACGAACGGCTTGGACACGCTCATGGCGGTGAACGGATGGGCGGCATCGCCCACTTCGATCACCCGGCCGTTGGCACTGACCACGCAGATGCCGAACAGATCGTGCGGCATCTCCGCCAGGGCGGGATAGACCTGCGACATCTCGCCGCGGTCCACGCGCGAGAAGCGCCGGTGCGCCTGCTGCAGCAGATGGGTGATGCGATCGACCGGCGGCAGGTTGCCGGTTGAGACAAACATGTCATCGCGGTCGAGGATGCCGGTATCCATCAGCCGTTCTCCGCCCGGGCCGCCTGCAGGGCCTGGAAGAAGCGTCGCGGCGCGGCATCGAAGCCGCCGTTGGACATGAACACCACCCGGTCGCCCGGCCCCACCCGCTCCAGCAGCTCGGCCACCAGGGCCTCCACATCGGCCACCGCCACGGCCTGTCCACGCACGGCGGAAACCACCTTCGCCGCATCCCAGGCCAGTTCCGGACGATGCAGGAACACCACCGCGTCGGCGTCATCGAAGGCCGGCGCCAGAGCATCGGCATGGGCGCCCAGGCGCATCGAATTGCTGCGCGGCTCCATCGCCACCACGATCCGGCCCGCAGGCGCGCTGGCCCGCAGCCCGGCCAGGGTGGTCGCGATCGCCGTAGGGTGGTGGGCGAAATCGTCGTACACCACGATGTCATCCACCTCGCCGACCCGCTCCATCCGCCGCTTGACGCTGTTGAAGGCGGTCAGCGACGGGATCACCTTGCCCAGCTCGACGCCCACGGCGGCACAGGCGGCCAGCGCGCCGAGCGCGTTCATCACGTTGTGGCGCCCAAGCAGCGGCCAGTGCACGGTCCCCACCGACGCGCCGCGATGCAGCACCTCGAACACGCTGCCGTCGGCTTCGATCAGGCGCGCGTTCCAGTCGAAATCACCCTCGATGCCGAACCGCTCCACCGGCGTCCAGCAGCCCATCTCCAGCACCCGCGCCAGGTTGGCATCCTCGCCGTTGACCAGCAGCCGCCCGCCACCGGGCACGGTGCGCACCAGGTGGTGGAACTGGCGCTCGATCGCCGCCAGGTCCGGGAAGATGTCGGCGTGGTCGAATTCCAGATTGTTCAGCACCGCCACCCGGGGGCGGTAGTGCACGAACTTGCTGCGCTTGTCGAAGAACGCCGTGTCGTATTCGTCGGCCTCGACCACGAACTCCGGGGCGCTGCCCAGGCGGGCGGAGACGCCGAAGTCATCCGGTACGCCACCGATCAGGAAGCCGGCATCGCGCCCGGCGGCCTGCAGCAGCCAGGCCAGGATGGTGCTGGTGGTGGTCTTGCCGTGGGTCCCGGCAACGGCAATCGTGGTGCGACCGGGCAGCACGTGCTCGGCCAGCCACTGCGCGCCTGAGGTATAGCCACGGCCGGAATCAAGCAGCGCTTCGACCGCCGGATTGCCGCGCGACAGGGCGTTGCCAACGATCACCTGGTCGGCGTCCGCGCTGATGTGTTCAGGCCGATAGCCCTGGCGCAGGGCGATGCCCAGGCGCTCGAGCTGGGTGGACATGGGCGGATAGACCGCCTGGTCGCTGCCTTCGACCTCAATGCCGGATTCGCGTGCCAGCGCGGCAACGCCGCCCATGAAAGTCCCGGCAATGCCGAGGATGTGGATCTTCAAGACAGTAGGTTTCCTGGAGCGTGTGGGGCCGGCATGCACTCTACCCGAGAGTCACCCCGGCATCGGAGCCGCGGGCCGCTGCGGAGGTTGGCGAAGCTTCCGCAAACGCCCGCGCCAGCACCGCTTCGGCCAGCAGCAGGGCCAGTGCCAGCGCCAGCAGCACCGCGCCAGCCATGGCCGCCGTGGTCCGCAGCGCCTCGCGCCACAGCGCAAGGTAGCGGCGCACCAGCCAGGCCATGGCCAATACGGTGGCCAATCCCAGGGGCACGAACAGCGCCAGGATCAGACCCGGCCCCGCCCCTTCCCGGGCCATGAACAGCACGGCGATCAGCGGGGCCAGCAGCAGGTTCCGCAGGCCGGCCAACAGGCCCGCGGCCTGCAGCGCCTGGGCAATCAGGTGCCCCCGTTTGGCCGCCAGCAGGGCAACGGCCACCAGCAGCGCTTCCACCGCCAGGCCGGATGC
>DXCY01000224.1 GCA_019115725.1 Candidatus Luteimonas excrementigallinarum | reverse complement strand
AGGTGTAGACGTCGGTCATCAGGTGCCGGCCGTCGGCACGCAGGGTGACCGAGCGGTGGCGCGTGCCCACCCGGATGAGCACCTGGCCGACCACCCCGTTGAGCAGCGCGGCCAGCAGCGAGATCACCATGCCGATGCCGATCGATTCCAGCGGACGCGGATTGATCAGGCGCTCGATGCCCAGGTAGATGATCGAGGCGGCGGCGACGAACACCATCACCCCTTCCAGCGCCGCGGAGAAGTATTCCGCCTTGCTGTGGCCGAAGTGATGGTTGTGGTCGGCCGGCCGGGCGGCGATGGTCAGCGCCACCAGGGCCGCCACCGCGGCGACCAGGTTGACCATGGATTCGGCAGCGTCGGAGAGCAGGCCTACTGAGCCGGTCAGCACCCAGGCGCTGCCCTTTAGCAGGACGGTGACCACCGCGGTCGCAATTGCCAGCCAGGCGTATTTCCTCAGGTCGGGCGCGCTGGCAGCAGCTGTTCGGGTCTTTCCCATGGACCATATGGTACTGCCCGGTGCCCGGTGCCGACCCGGGCTGGTAGCCGGACCCCCGCTGGCGGGTGTCCCGGCATAGGGTTATCCCGGATAGGACGGGTTGCAGCGGGCTGCTAGCGTGGCGGACGAAAAGGCCGGAAGTCCGCGCCTCGCCTGTCCCTGCATGGAATCAACGCATGCCCATCCATCTGTCGCAGCAGCAAGGCCCGTACCCCTACCAGCAGCCCGAACCCCCGCCGCCGCCGATTGAAATCCTGCCGGAAGCGACGCCGGACGAGGCCAACGGGATCATCAAGGGCATGGACGAGCAGGCGCACGATCAGTTCAGCGCCGATGTCCAGGACCTGCCGGCAGGCGAACGGCAGGAGCTGCTGAACGGCCTGGCGACCAGGCTGGATGCGGAAAACATGGCCGCGCTGCACGATGCGTTCGGATCAGACGCGGTCGCCGACGCCGTCGAGCTTCGCAGCGCTCCGGAGGTCAGGAGCGAATACCGCGAGTTGACCGGTACGGCGCCCGAGCTCCCCAACAGTCCGAACCTGCCGCCGGCCGGCGTGGAGCGGGTCGAAGCCCCGCAGATCAAGGCGGCGCAGGACGATTTCAAAGCCGGGAACATTGGCAGCGGAAGCCTTGCGGCGGGCTATCAGCTGGGCACCCTGGCGGCCGAGCACAGTACCGAGCCGGCCTACCTGTCTGAACTGGTCCGTCTTGCCGACGAGGCCGGAATCCTGGACGGCGTGATGGGCGTGAACGCCGGCCTTTATTCGCGGGACGCCGACGGCAACTACGCGCTGTCCGGTGCCGAAGCGGATGCTGCGCGCGACGGCCTGGTCACCGCGATCGGCGTTGCGGTGGAGCGCGGCGTGCTCACCGAAGGGGCGATCCGCCACCTGGCCGCGGACCAGGGGCTGGTTGGCTGGGCGGATGTGGCCGGGCAGCTGGGCATCCAGCAGGTCGGGCGCACCGCGGCTACGGACCAGACGGCGACCGAGCTGCAGGACCTGCAGGAGGCCCATGCCGAGGCAAAGGCGGAAGCGGACAAGCTGGACGAGGAACTCAACACCTTCCTGCTGCGCGCGGGCCCGCTCACTGCTGAGCAGCAGGCGGCGTTCATCGAGGACTTCCGCACCTCCGATGACCACGCCGATGTCTATTCCGCCGAGGTCCAGGCCGGGCAGGACCTTGCCGATTACATGGTTGAGAACCGCGACGACGTGCTGACCGCCGCCGTGCAGGATCCGGCGATCGCCCAGCAGGTCGTGGACACCCTCGGCAGCCTGGCTGACTCGGGGCACGGGGAGCTGGCGCTCGAGCTGCTTGGCGAGATCCTGGCCACCGAGGGCTCGGCCCTGAACGAGGCGTTCTCGGCGCACACTGACACCCTGCAGGGTGAGCTGTTTGAACGCATTTCCAGTGCAGCAGCCGTTGAGATCCTGGCAGGGCACGACGGTGACCTGGAGGCCGCGGTCGAGGACCTGAAGGAAGCATTCCAGCCGTTCCGCGACGTCAAGGGCCTGTTTGACGGCGTCAAGGGCGGCATCGACGGTTTCAACAGCGGTCTGGAGATGATGGAGGCCGTTGCAGCGGGCGACTTCGATGCGCTGCAGAAGCTTGCTGACGGGTTCGGCGATTCTTCCAGTTTCTCGCGCGCGATGTCGGCGGTGGGTCTGGTGCTGGGGGCGGTGAAGGCCGGGCAGAGCGGTCAGGACGGTGAGTACCTGGCTGCAGTGCAGGGCTTCGCCTCGGCCGGGGAGTCGGGACTGAACCTATTGGCCGGGGCCACCAAGCACCTGGCGGATGCGGGCCGCCTGGCCCAGTACGGTGACGACGCGGTGCGCTTCGCAACCTTCGCCTCGCGCCTTGCACCGGGCCTGGGCGTGATCGCCAGTGCCACCTCGATGGTGATCAACGCCCAGAAGGCGGGCGATGATGGCAACTTCGGCTATGCCATCGCGGCGATGGGCGACGCGTTTGGCGTAATGGGCAGCGCAGTGGCGCTGGTGCCGGGCGCGGGCACCGCCGCGGGGGCCATTGTCAGCGGTATCGGCGCGGTGATTTCGGTCATTGGCGGTGCAATCGGCGATGCCATCGACCGGCATCAGACCGCCGAGGAATTGCGTGGATACATGGAGGCGGCAGGGCTGGACCCGGAAACCATCGATCTGCTGATGGGCACCGGCGAAGCCCAGAACGAGGTGGCTGCGGAGCTCGGCCTGAGTGGCGAACAGTGGCAGCAGATGCTGGCCGAGGATCCGATGCTCGCCTACGCGCCACACATGTTCAAGGAAGTTGCCGACGCTTACGGCCTGGAGGGAGAGCAGGTGCTGGAGATGTTCTCCAGGCTGCGTGAGGAGAATCCCGACGCCATATTTGAGCTCATCAGGGAATTTGGTGAGCAGCCGACTTTGTGTGTGAATTACGGGCCGGCCGTACAGCAGTTCCTGGAATCCGACTACCCATCCGCGCATGAATATGGCCGCAGCCAGCAGATCTCGGATACGGAGCCGGATGGCACCCCCAAGCCGCCGGTCGACATGGCAGAGGATGACTACTCTGCCATCCGCGATGGATCGCCTCGAGAGATTTTCGACGCGGCTGAGGAGCTGCTTGCGGGCAACGATGACCACGATTATCGGGTCCGCATCGTGCAGCTGCTTTATGCCGACAGCCTTTCCGAGGCGGCCTTGAACCTGGGCATGCAGTACGGCGTCCAGCCGGACGAGGTGATCACCTGATAAATGTGCCGGGTGGGCTGCGGCCCGATGCGAGGCTGGAACCAGTCCCGGTCAGGGGCACCAGTGCACGTGGAGCACGGCGCCGGGGGTGAGCAGCGCGATCCGCGCGGGATATTCCAACGGGTCGTCACCGGCGACGACCCGGTCCAGCAACTCGCGCTTGCGCTCGCCGCGGATCAGCAGGATGCGGGTGTGGGCGGACTGCAGGCCGGCCGGGGTCAGGCTGATCCGCTGGGTCAGGTGCCCCGCGCCCGCACAGCCGCTCGCGTCCACCGCCACGTAGGCGGCGGACGTGCCCAGCGCGTGCTCCAGCCCCAGCATGCGCGGGAACAGCGAGGCGGTGTGCCCATCCTCGCCCATGCCCAGCACCACGACGTCAGCAGGGTCAGCAGGGCTGCGGGCATGCATATTGGCCGTCGCCACGGTCTGCTGGATGTTGCGGCCCTGCTGGGTGATGGTCTGGAAACGGGCGTCGGCCGCCCGGTGGCGCAGCAGGGTTTCCCGCACCAGGTGGGCGTTGCTGTCGGGGTCGCTGGGCTGCAGCCAGCGCTCGTCCACCAGGGCCACGTCCACCCGGTTCCACTCCAGCGGTGCCCTGGCCAGCGCCCCGTACACCGGCGCCGGTGTGCTGCCGCCGGACAGCAGCAGGCGTGCGCGTGGGCGTTCCTCCAGACTGCGGCCCAGCGATGCGGCCATCGACACGGCCGCGCCCCAGGCCCACTGGGTGACCGAGTCGTAGGCGTGCAGGTGCATCCGTTCGGACAGGTCCGCAGTTGACGGCCTGGCGGCCTCCTGGCTCATCCGCTGGTTCTCCGTGCTTGCCGGGGGCAATGACTGCCGCCAGCGACGATATCAAACCGGCGGAGGCGGGCGGGCTAAAATAGCAGGCTGTTTCCGCCAGCCCTGGGTATTCCGTGAGCAAGCCAGCCCCCGCCGTGATCCGGCAAGAAGATTTCATCCAGTCCGTCGCCGATGCGCTGCAGTACATCAGCTATTACCACCCGGTTGACTACATCCGGAACCTGGCGGCGGCGTACGAGCGCGAGGAATCGCCGGCGGCGAAGGATGCGATGGCCCAGATCCTGATCAACTCGCGCATGTGTGCCGAAGGCCACCGGCCGATCTGCCAGGACACCGGCATCGTCACCGTGTTCCTGGATATCGGCATGGACGTGCGCTGGGATGACGCCACCATGGGTGTGGAGGACATGGTGAACGAGGGCGTGCGCCGCGCCTACAACCATCCGGACAACAAGCTGCGCGCCTCGGTGCTGGCCGATCCGGCGGGCAAGCGCCGCAACACCGGCGACAACACCCCGGCGATCGTCAATACGAAGATCGTGCCGGGCAACAAGGTGGACGTGATCGTGGCCGCCAAGGGCGGCGGCTCGGAGGCCAAGGCCAAGTTCGCCATGCTCAATCCGTCCGACTCGGTGGTCGACTGGGTGCTGAAGATGGTGCCCACCATGGGCGCCGGCTGGTGCCCGCCGGGCATGCTCGGCATCGGCATTGGCGGTACCGCGGAGAAGGCGATGCTGCTGGCCAAGGAATCGCTGATGGAGCCGATCGACATTGTTGATCTGAAGGCCCGCGGCCCGGCCAACCGACTGGAGGAAATGCGCCTGGAGATCTTTGACGGCGTCAACGCGCTGGGCATCGGCGCCCAGGGCCTCGGCGGCCTGACCACGGTGCTGGACATCAAGATCAAGGATTACCCGACCCACGCAGCCAACCTGCCGGTGGCGATGATCCCCAACTGCGCGGCCACCCGCCATGCGCACTTCACCCTGGACGGCAGCGGCCCGGTGGCGCTGGATCCGCCGTCGCTGGAGGACTGGCCGCAGATCACCCGCGACGCCTCCAACGGCCGCCGGGTGAATCTGGACGCGATCACCCCGGAGGAAGTGGCCTCGTGGAAGCCGGGAGAAACCCTGCTGCTCAGCGGAAAGCTGCTGACCGGTCGCGACGCCGCGCACAAGCGCATGGTCGACATGCTGGAGCGCGGCGAGGAGCTGCCGGTCGATTTCCGCAACCGCTTCATCTACTACGTGGGCCCGGTGGATCCGGTGCGCGAAGAGGCCGTAGGCCCCGCCGGTCCGACCACCGCCACCCGCATGGACAAGTTCACCCGGCGGATGCTGGAAACCGGCCTGCTGGGCATGATCGGCAAGGCCGAGCGTGGGCCGGAGGCGATCGAGGCCATCCGCGACCACCGTGCGGCTTACCTGATGGCGGTGGGCGGCTCGGCCTACCTGGTGTCCAAGGCGATCCGCGCCGCGCGGGTAGTCGGGTTCGAAGACCTGGGCATGGAGGCGATCCACGAGTTCACCGTGGAGGACATGCCGGTGACGGTGGCGGTGGATTCCACCGGCGAGTCAGTGCATGAAACCGGCCCGCGCGAATGGCAAGCACGGATCGGCAAGATCCCGCTGGCCGTGATCGACCCGGCCTGATCTCAGTACGGTCCGGGCGCGGCCGCGCAGACGTCCGCGTCCGGATCGGAGCGTAAGTGCAGGGTCACGGGCCGGGTGCTGGGGTCGAAGTGGACGGCGCGTTGCAACCATGCCCCGCGGCGCCTGTCCGCCTCGATGCTGTCATCGGCCAGGGCAAGGAAGGGCGCGCAGTCCGTCGGTAGCTCGATCGAGGCAACGGACTCGGGATGCGCGTCGGGGCGGACATGCATGGCGCGCAATAGCGGGACACCCTCCCGGGGTGCCTCGACGACGATGGCGAGCGTGCCATTGAACGAGATCACCTCGCCCGGCCCCATGTGAACCGCCTTCAACGGCATGTGACGGAAAAGCACGGTTTCGTACCAGGCGGTCTTCAGCTTGGACCAGCCTGGTGCGGCAGGGCGAAGGTGGAGTCGGCGGACCTTATCGCGCCGGGGATCCGCGCTGACCGCCATCCGGCGCAAAGACAGTTCGCCGGACGAAGTGTCCGGATACACGACAACCAGTTCTGAGTCGGCCCCACGGAACCCGAGCAATGGTTCGCTGCCGGCAAATGCGACCTGGGAGACGCACGCGAATTCGTCGTGGCGTCTCGGGATGTCGGGAAACAGCCATCCGCCCATGTGATCGCTGCAGAGCTCGGTGCCGCGCCAGCGTACCGTCCAGGTTGTGTTTCCGGATGCCTGCCCGGTTGGATGGAGGCGTCGATAGAAAAAGCCCGGCCGGGTTGTCTTTCGTTCAATGGTCAGCCCATCCCGAGAAAACACCCTCTCAGCGTGGGCCAGGCCCGGAGCGGTTGCGCACAGCGTCAGCAGGCCGATAACTGCAACGCGGGTGAGTGCTCTCAGGGGCATGCGGCTCTCCTGCCGGTGTGATCGTCCGTGGCGGTATCAGTGCAGGAACTGCAGCCGGGCCAGCTCGGCGTACAGGCCGCCCTGGGCCAGCAGTTCGTCGTGGGTGCCCTCGGCGACGATGCGGCCGTGGTCCATGACCACGATCCGGTCGGCCTTGAGCACGGTGGCCAGGCGATGGGCGATGACCAGGGTGGTGCGCCCGCGCATGAGGTGTTCCAGGGCCTGCTGCACGGCCCGCTCGCTCTGCGCGTCCAGGGCCGAGGTGGCCTCGTCCAGCAGCAGGATGGGCGCATCGCGCAGCAGCGCCCGGGCGATGGCCACGCGCTGCTGCTGGCCGCCCGACAGGCGCGTGCCGCGCTCGCCCAGCTGTTCGTCGTAGCCGGCCGGCAGGGCACGGATGAAGTCATCCGCCTCGGCCATCCGGGCCGCCGCTTCAACCTCGGTATCACTGGCTTCCAGGCGGCCATAGCGGATGTTGTCGCGCGCGCTGGTGGCAAAGATGGTGGGGTGCTGCGGCACCAGGGCAATCTGCCCGCGCAGTTCCACCGGATCCAGTTCGCGCACATCCACCCCGTCGACGCGGATTGCGCCCTGCTGGGGGTCATGGAAGCGCAGCAGCAGGCTGAGCACGGTGCTCTTGCCGGCGCCCGAAGGGCCCACCAGGGCCACGGTTTCACCCGGGCGCACGTGCAGGGAAAAGTCATGCAGGGCCGGCGATTCCGCGCGCGAGGGGTAGTGGAAGTCGAGGTTGTCGAGCACCAGTTCGCCACGTACCGGCTGGGCCAGCGTGCGCGGCTGCGCCGGCGCGGTCAGCCGGGGCTGTTCCACCAGCAGCTCGTTGATCCGGCCCATGCCGCCGGCAGCCCGCTGCAGTTCGTTCCAGACTTCGGCCAGGGCGCCGACCGAGCCGCCGCCGAGCAGCGCGTACAGGACGAACTGGCCCAGCGTGCCGGGGGTGAGGCGCCCGGAAACGACGTCATGTGCGCCGGACCACAGCACGATGGTGATGGCGCCGAAGATCGCGGTGATCGCCACCGCGGTGACGACCGCCTGGGTGCCGATCCGCCGTCGTGCGGTAGCGACCGAGCGGGCCACCGCATCGGCAAAACGGCCACGCTCCCAGGATTCGCGGGCATGGGCCTGGACGGTGGGGATCGCGCCCAGGGTCTCGGCGGCCAGGGTGTTGGCATCGGCCACCCGGTCCTGGCTGGCGCGGGAGATCTTCTGCAGCCGGCGTCCGCCAAGCACGATCGGCAGCACGAACACCGGGATGCCGATCAGCGTCCAGGCGGCCAGGCGCGGGCTGGTGACCACCATCATCGCCAGGCTGCCCACCACCATCACTACGCTGCGCAGGGCCACCGACATGCCCGAGCCGATCACGCCGCGCAGCAGCTCCGTATCCGCGGACAGGCGCGAGACCAGCTCGCCGCTGCGGCTGCGTTCGAAGAACGCCTGGTCCAGCCCGACCAGGTGCCCGTACAGGCGGGTGCGCAGGTCGGCGATGACCCGCTCGCCCAGCAGCGAAACGAAGAAGAACCGCGCGGCGGTGGCCAGGGCCAGCCCCAGGGCCACCACGAACAGCACAGCGAAGGCCGTGTTGATGTTGCCCGCGTCGCTGAAACCGCGGTCGATCATCAGCCGGACCGCCACCGGCAGGCTCAGCGTGGCGGTGGAGGAAGCGGCCAGTGCGATCAGCCAGGCCACCACCAGCCCGCGCTGGCGCCCGAGGAAGGGCAGCAGCGTCCGCAGCACGCCGACCCGCGCCCTGGCGGGAGTGGCGGCAGCTTCGGAGGCGACCGCATCGGGGGCGGCGGGGGATGGCTCGGTGGCTTCGTTCATCGGGCGGGCGGATCCGGCGTTGCAGCGCATACAAGCCGACCATTGTAGAAGGCCCGGCCCTCAGGCGTCTTCGAAGCGGATCCGGTCGCGGCTGGCGTCACGCAGGTGCACCCGCAGGCCGTCCAGCCCGGTGGCCGGCAGGCGCAGCTGGAACCGGGCGCCGGTGGCATCGAACTGTTCGTCGATCTTCTACGCCGCGTAGGCATCCAGCGCGGCATGGACGGCGCCCAGGTCCTCGAACGGAGCGTGCAGCGCCACTTCGGCATATTCCACCAGCGGGCTGCGCGCGGCCTGGCGCAGGCATTCTGCCGCCGCGCCGCCGTAGGCCCGCACCAGTCCGCCGGCTCCCAGCTTGATGCCGCCGTACCAGCGCGTCACAACGACCACCACGTAGTCGTAGCCCTGGCCGTCGATGGCGGCCAGGATCGGCCGTCCGGCGGTTCCTGCCGGCTCGCCGTCATCGCTGGAGCGGTAGTCGTCGCCGATGCGCCAGGCCCAGCAGTTGTGGGTGGCATCGGCCACGCGCACGGTGTCCAGCCAGGCCGCGGCCTCCGCGGCGTCGGCAACGGGCACGGCGCGGGCAAGGAAGCGGCTGTGCTTGACCTCGATCTCGTGCGAGGCGGGTGCGGCAAGGGTGTCGAGCGTCATTCTTCCAGCAGGCCGTCAAGATCGTCGGGCAGGGACTGGGAAGGATAGCGGCGCCGGTACTCGCGCAGGCTTTCGCGCGCGGCCTCGAGTTCGCCTGCGTCGCGCAGCTCACGGATCCGCTCCAGCCACAGGCGCTGGAACGCGGGGGAGTCCACCGTGGCCGGCGGGTCACCGTGCAGGTCGCCGCCTTCGAACACAACGTCGCCGTGGCTGGCCTCAGCGGCCTGCCCGGCGTCCGCTTCCTGCTCGACAGGCGGGGGCGGGGGCGGCGGAGCGGGAGGCGCCGGCGGGGCAGGCGGGGCAGGAGGCGGCGCCTTGGCG
>DXCY01000223.1 GCA_019115725.1 Candidatus Luteimonas excrementigallinarum | reverse complement strand
CGCCTGTCCGTACATGCCGGTGGCGAGGAAGGTGAGCGGGTGCATGGCCTCGTCGATGCGCAGGCCTTCGCGATAGGGCCAGCGCAGCGTGCGGCGCTGGATGCCGGGCATCTGCGCCTCGTCGGCCAGCGTGGTGAAGGCCACGTACCTGGCGTTGGAAGTGGGGGCGAAGCGGCGCAGCACGCTGGCCAGCGGCACGCCCAGCCAGGGGATCACCATCGACCAGCCTTCCACGCAGCGCAGGCGGTAGATGCGCTCCTCGGGCAACAGGCCCTGCAGCAGTCCGTCCAGGTCGAATGTGCCCGGACGCCCACAGGCGCCGGATACTTCCACCTGCCACGGCGAGGTCCGCAGGGTGCGGGCAGCCCGCGACGGGTCGGCCTTGCCGGTGCCGAACTCGTAGAAGTTGTTGAAGGTGGTGGCGTCTTCCCAGCGGGTGAGTTCCTCACTGGTGGAGAAGCCTGTATCGGTGGAGCTGCCGGAGGGTGGGGATGCCGGGCCAGGCGGTGGAGGCGGTTCCGCCTTGCTGCACCCTGCCAGCGACAGCGCGGGCAGCGCTGCCAGCCCGGCGATGATCCGGCGGCGCTGCAGCCAGACGGATTCATCGGTGATCTGGCTGGCGGGAATATCCAGGACGTGTCGAAGGTTCATTGCGGGGTCCGGTTCCGGAGTGCGTTGTGACGGCCATGATCCCTGCCATTGGTGCCATGGCGCGCCTGTTGCACTGCGGCATACTAGCTGGGCGAATGTTCAATCCCAGCGAAGGAGAAACCATGTCCCGTGCCTACAACTTCAGTGCCGGCCCCGCCGCGCTTCCACAGCCGGTGCTGGAGCAGGCGCAGCGGGAAATGCTGGATTTCCGCGGGGCGGGCGCATCGATTGTCGAGCTCAGCCACCGCGGTCCGGAGTTCATGGAAGTGGCGGCCGCCACCGAGCGGGACCTGCGCAGCCTGGTGGGGATTCCGGAGGATTACGCCGTGCTGTTTACCGCCGGCGGTGCCACCACGCAGCAGGCCCTGATGGCGCTCAACTTCGCCGACGCCGGCCAGCCGGCCGATTACGTGGTGACCGGACACTGGGGCCAGACTGCACTCAAGCAGGCCGCGCCCTACGTGGACCTGCGGATCGCCGCCAGCAGCGAGGCCGGCGGTTTCCGCGCCATTCCTGCACGCGACACCTGGCAGCTGTCCGCCGATGCCGCCTACGTGCATATCACCGCCAATGAAACCATCCACGGGGTGGAGTTCCGCGATACGCCGGACGTGGGCGACGTGCCGCTGTTTGCCGATTTCAGTTCCTCGATCGCATCCGAGCCGCTGGACGTGTCGAAGTACGGCCTGATCTATGCCGGCGCGCAGAAAAACCTCGGGCCTGTGGGCGTCGGCGTGGTCATCGTGCGGCGCAGCCTGCTGGAGCGGGCCGGCCAGCCGCGTGCGGACATCTTCGATTACCGCAGCCAGCTGGCCGCCGAGTCGATGCTCAACACCCCGCCCACCTGGAACTGGTACCTGCTTGGCCTGACCGTGCGCTGGATGCTGGACGAGGGTGGAGTGGAAGAGTTCGCCCGCCGCAGCGAAGCCAAGGCGCGGCTGGTGTATGACGCGATCGATGGCTCGGGCGGGTTCTATCTCAATCACGTGGACCCGGCGGCGCGCTCGCGCATGAACGTGGCGTTCTTCCTGCATGACCAGGCACTGGAAGGCGCATTCCTGGAGGAAGCGCGCGATGCCGGCCTGATCTCGCTCAAGGGCCATCGGGTCCTGGGCGGCATGCGGGCGTCGATGTACAACGCAATGCCGGTGGAAGGCGCGCAGGCGCTGGCCGGTTTTATGCGCGATTTCCAGCAGCGTCGAGGATGAGTCTGCACCCATGAGCAATGACACCGGAAAAGCCGGCAGCAAGGACAAGGGCGACCTGGGCGCGGTGCGCGAGCAGATCGATGGCATCGACCGCGAGATCCAGGCGCTGATCGCCGAACGGGCCCTGTGGGCGCGGCAGGTCGGCAAGGCCAAGGGCAAGCTTGCCGCCGCCGTGGATTACTACCGCCCCGAGCGCGAGGCACAGGTGCTGCGGCGGGTGGTGGACCGCAATGAGGGACCGCTGTCGGACGAGGTGCTGGTGCGCCTGTTCCGCGAAATCATGTCCGCCTGCCTGGCCCAGCAGGAGCCGCTGAAGATCGGCTATCTCGGGCCTGAAGGCACGTTCTCACAGCAGGCCGTGCACAAGCACTTCGGCCATTCGGCCAAGGGCCTGCCGATGGCCAGCGTGGAGGAGGTGTTCGACGAAGTCGCCGCCGGCCATGCCGATTTCGGCGTGGTGCCGGTGGAAAACTCCGGCCAGGGCACCATCCAGTCCACGCTGGATCTGTTTCTCACCTCGCCGCTGAAGATCTGTGGCGAGGTGGAGCTGCGCGTGCACCAGTACCTGCTTTCGCGCACCGGCCGGATCGAGGACGTGGAGCGCGTGTACTCGCACGGCCTGTCGCTGGCCCAGTGCAAGGGTTGGCTGCGCCAGCACCTGCCGGACAGCGAAAAGCACGCGGTGGCCAGCAACGCCGAGGCTGCCCGGCGCGCGCGCAATGCGGATGACGCGGCCGCGATCGCCGGTGAGAACGCGGCCCATGTGTATGGTCTCAAGGTTGTGGCCGGTCCGCTGGAGGACCGCGACGACAACACCACCCGGTTCCTGGTGATCGGCCGCGCTTCGTTCCCGCCCTCGGGCAACGACCGCACCTCGCTGCTGGTGTTCATCCGCGACCAGCCGGGTGCG